>CAXTXZ010000436.1:0-4123 GCA_964248015.1 uncultured Rhodopila sp.
CGGCCCGAGGACGGACCCGAAGATGCTGACGAACAATGTGATGGCGGCGGGGCTTGCGACAAAAAGCGAAGGGCACGCCAGGACCGAGACGCCCTAAGCTGGCGAGACGAAGTTGGCGGCGATGTTGATCCCCATGGTCGCCACGATGCACGTGATCGAGCCGATGACCACCACGAAAGGCAGGGTCGCACGCTGGCCCCCAAGCGCCGAAGCGCCACGCCGCGAGGAAACCCAGCCCGACGGACGCATCGTTCTGGCGTCGCGCTAAAATCCCTTTTCGTTACAGACAAGTTTTGCTAGGCATCTGTTGGGTAACCGGACCAATGAGGCTCCTCATCCAACATCCATCCCCTGATCAAGCGGCCCGTCCTATGGCCCGCCTTCCCCGGCGTGACCTGCTGGCGACACTCGCGGCGCTCGCCACCTCGGCCCAGGCCGACGCGCCGGACGCGCCGGACGCGCCGCCGCACCCCGCCGCGCATCGCGTCATCGTCGTGTTCGGCGACAGCCAGGCCGAGGGGCTGGCCGTCGCCCTGCGCAGGGCCATCCGCCAGGTTCCCGGCGTCAAGGTGCAAAACCATGCCAAGCCCGGCACCGCCATCAGCCAGCCCGAGAACTACGACTGGCCCCTCGCCCTGCGTGACTACGTCCCCGACCCGGGCGTTGACACCGCCATCCTCATGTTTGGCGGCAACGACCGCCTGCCCATGCGTCCGTCGCCCGGAACCGTGATCCCCTTCCGTAGCCCCGCGTGGGAGGCTGAGTACCGCGCCCGCGCCGCCGCCATGCTGCGCAGCCTGTCGGACAAGCGCCTGCGGGTGATCTGGGTCAGCAACCCGATCTGCCGGGACGCGAAGTACAGCCAGGACATGGCCTACCTGAACGCCATCTACCGCGAGATGCTCACGGGCGGCGACGAAACCTTTCTTGACATCTGGACGGTGGTCGCCGACCCCGACGGCCACTACGCTCCCTACGGCCGCGCCTTGGACGGCGCCACCGCTCGGCTGCGGCTAGACGACGGCATTCACTTCACTCCCAGCGGCTACGACATCGTCGCCAGCCGCGTCATGCAGGCGGTCCTGCGGCCAGCCCCCGCGCCGCAACCCACATGAGGCTGGCCCTCGGCCTGGTCATCGCCGCGATCCTCACGCTCTCCAACGGTTGCGCCGCTCCCATGGGCAACTCCCCGGATACCGCCCACGACGCAGCCAACGCAGTCCCCCTGCGCCCGCTGTTCCAGGCGCTGGACGCGCTGCAAGCCGGTTCGGCGGCCGGCCCGGTCGCGATCCTCCAGCTTGGCGACAGCCACACCGCCAACGACGCCTTCAGCGGCCGGATGCGCAGCCTGATGCAAGCCCGCTTCGGCGACGCCGGCCGAGGCATGTTGCCGCCCGGCATCCCGTTCCGCTTCTACAAACCCGCGCAGGTCGCCGTCACCGCGTCAGGCTGGGACACCATAGGCAGCCTGCACCCCGGCAACCCCGGCCCGTTCGGCCTCGCGGGCGTGCGGCAGGCCGCCACCGGCCCAGCCGAAATGACCCTGGGCGCCGACCCGCCCGGCACCTTCGACACGGTTCTGGTCGAGGCCCTGGGCCAGCCCGGCGGCGGCACGCTCACCCTGTCAACAGGCACCGGCGCCGCGCCCCTGACGCTGCGGACCAACGCCCCCGCCGGCACGCCGCTGTGGCTGGCCGTGGCCACGCCGCACGCGCAACTCACCTTGCGCGCCCGAGGCGACGGCCCGGTCACGCTGCTGTCCTGGACCGCGCAAACGCGCCACCCCGGCGTCACCTGGTCAAACCTTGGCACCATAGGCGCGACGATCGACACCTTCGCCCGCTTCGATCCAGCCCTGGTGAAAGCGGAACTCGCTCGCCTGCGCCCCGCCATGATCGTCGTCGCCTTCGGCACCAACGAGGGCTTCGACGACGCCACCGACCCCTCCGCCTACGCGACACGCTACGCCGCCGCCCTGCGCGCGTTGCATGAGGCGGCCCCCAGCGCCGCCATCCTGGTCATCGGCCCTCCCGACGGCAACCGCATCGCCACGACAACCCCCTGTCCCCCGCAAGGCGGTGTCGCCGCCTGGAGCGTGCCGCCCCGCCTCGCCGAGTTGCGCGAAGCGCAGCGCCGTGTCGCCCACGCCGGTGGCTACTACTTCTGGGACTGGTGCGGGGGCCAGGGGGGGGCGGGGCGCGCGGGGCCCCGGGGCCGCCCCCCCCCCCCCCCCCCGCCCCCCCCCCCCCCCCCCCCGGGGGGGGCCCCCGCCCCCCCCCCCCCCCCCCGCCCCCCCCCCCCCCCCCCCCAGCGCCGTGTCGCCCACGCCGATGGCTACTACTTCTGGGACTGGTCCGAAGCCATGGGCGGCCCTTGCAGCATGCACGCCTGGACCCGCGCCGATCCGCCCATGGCCTCGGCTGACCACCTCCATCTGCTCACCCCCGGCTACCGCGCCACCGCCGACAAGCTCTTCGCCGAGATCATGCGGCACTACGACCGCCACCGAGCCGCGGCGCACCCTGGCTGATGCTGTTCCCCACCATCGATTTCCCGCTGTTCTTCACCGTCGTCGCCGCCGCGATGGCGCCGCTCCGCCACCGCCACCAGGCGCGCAAACGCATCCTGGTGCTCGCCAGCTACGTCTTCTACGCGCAGTGGAACAGCCGTTTCTGCCTGCTGCTGGCCTTCAGTTCCGCCGTCACCTTCGCCGCCGGCCTGCTGATCGACGCCAGCCCCGCGAAAACAGCCCGCAAGCGGATCGCCGCCGCCGCCGTCGCCCTCCACCTGGGCGTCCTCGGCACGTTCAAATACTTCGATTTCTTCGTAGGATCGGTCAACGACCTCGCCCACCGCCTCGGCCTGAGCCATGAACTGCCGTTCGTCGAGATCATCCTTCCCGTCGGCATCTCGTTCTTCACCTTCCACGGCATCTCCTATGTCGTGGACGTCTACCGAGGCGACGTCGCGGTGTGCCGCCGCCTGACCGACATGCTGCTCTACCTGTCCTTCTTCCCGCAACTCGTCGCCGGCCCGATCGTCCGCGCGTCCTTCTTCCTGCCGCAGCTCTACAATCCCCCACGCGAGGATCTGGCGCTCGGCCCGCCGCTGATGCTGATCCTGGGCGGCCTGTTCAAGAAAGTCGTCGTCGCGAACTACCTGGCGACCGACCTCGTCGATCCGGTGTTCTTCGACCCGGCCAGCTTCGGCGCCCTGGACCTGACGCTCGCCGCCTATGGCTACGCCATCCAGATCTACTGCGATTTCAGCGCCTACAGCGACATGGCCATCGGCCTCGCCGCCCTTCTCGGCTACCGCTTCCCGCCCAACTTCAACCAGCCCTACCGCGCCGCCAGCCTGCGGGAGTTCTGGCGCCGCTGGCATGTCTCGCTGTCATCCTGGCTGCGCGACTACCTCTACAAGCCGCTCGGAGGCAGCCGGGGCGGACGCTGGCTCACGGCGCGCAACCTCATGGTCACCATGCTGCTGGGCGGCGTCTGGCATGGCGCGGCCTGGAAGTTCGTCGCCTGGGGCGCGCTCCATGGCGCCGGGCTGGTGGCGGAGCGCGCGCTCCAGCCCAGGCCGGGGCACTGGGCAACTGGCCGGTTCGGCCGGTTGCTCGCCACGGTCTTGGTCTTTCACTTCGTCTGCCTCGCCTGGGTGTTCTTCCGAGCCGACAGCTTCGACACCGTCATGACCTATTTCAGCACGGCGGCGGGCCTGACGGCGGGTGTCACGCAGGCCTCGCCCTTCACCGTCTGCCTGATCGGCCTGGGCCTGGCGATGCAGTTCGCGCCGCCGAGCTTTCCCCGCCAGTGCGCCATGCGCCTGGCGGTCTGGCCCGACTGGGCGCTCGCCGCGCGCGCTGGGCTGGCCGTCGTCGCGATCAACGCATTGGGCCCCGACGGCATCGCCCCGTTCATCTACTTTCAGTTCTGACCCATGGAACCAGCCAGCCTCCGCCATCGGACAATGTTGGCGCGGCCCCTCATGCGCGCCGGAGCGACGAGCGGCAAGGCGCGCGATAAGGCGTCCGACAGCGGGCAACGCGGAGGCAGCCCGCCGTCAGGCGGCGATGATCGGATCATCACCACCCGCGGCCGGAACGGCGCGCCGGCGCGCG
>CAXTXZ010000437.1:0-4107 GCA_964248015.1 uncultured Rhodopila sp.
GGCCAGGACAACGGTCTGGCGGGCGACGCCAAGTTCCTGCGCCAGGGAGCGGCTTGGCGGCAGGCGCCCGCCTTTCGGCAAGGTTCCGCTCAGGATGCTGTGACGAAGATGGTCGAAAACGGCGCTTTGCCGTGTTTGGTCTGGTGCGAGCATGATCTGAAAGCGTCATCTATTGGTCCACTTAGGGAACCTTAGACCGCACGATCACGCGTTCGCAACAGTGTCGCGTGTTTAACGCGACGTTGGGTCTCCCAAGCCGCGTTTCGCATGCTTATCAAGCCTGGAGAGACTGTTATGGCGCACCGCAGTCCGGTTGGGACTGCAATGCGCCATGGCTCATTGTTTCCCAAGCAGATTCACGCCTCCAAGCCTTTCGGCCCTCCGGCGATCTGTTTTAGAAGCCCTCGCGCTCCAGCCGCTTGCGCTCCAGCTTGCGGGCGCGGCGCACGGCTTCCGCGGCTTCGCGGGCGCGGCGCTCGGACGGTTTCTCATAATGCCGCCGCAGCTTCATCTCGCGGAAAATCCCCTCCCGCTGCATTTTCTTCTTGAGCGCCTTGAGCGCCTGATCGACGTTGTTGTCACGCACGAGGACTTGCACTTGGCCGCCTGCTCCTTTCCGGGGCGCCCCCGACCACCGGGTGCGCGGAAAACACCGCTGCCAGGGACTCTGGCACGGGGACTGGCGCTATAACATGACGCGAAATACTTACAAGCCTCTTTTCGAACGCGGGCCGCCTTCCAACTAGAAGGCATGGATAAATCCCGCTGGGTTTCGCAGTGGCTCAAGGCTGGGGCCAGCCTGACGCCGAGCATGATAGGAAGACCAGATGGCTGTGCTGAAAATCGCCCGCATGGGGCATCCTGTTCTGCTGCGCCGCTGTGATCCCGTGCCTGATCCGGGCGCGCCGGAGATCAGGCGGCTGGTCGCCGACATGATGGAAACGATGGAGGACGCGCCCGGCGTTGGGCTGGCGGCGCCGCAGGTGTTCCAGCCGCTGCGCCTGTTCGTGTTCCGTGTTCCCAGCGGGCGGGCCAGCGAAGATCCGGACGACACCGAACTGGCCAACACGGCGCTGATCAACCCGACGGTGGAGCTGATGGGCGAGACGCGCACGCTCGGTTGGGAGGGGTGCCTGTCGATTCCCGGCCTGCGGGCGGCGGTGCCTCGGGCGACGCGGGTGCGGTATCGGGGGGTCGATTGCGACGGCAACGTGATCGAGCGGGAGGCGAGCGGTTTCCATGCGCGGATCGTGCAGCACGAGTACGACCATCTGGACGGCATCCTTTACACCATGCGGATGAACGATTTCCGCCACTTCGGCTTTGTTGAAGAACTTAATCGCGCCGAGGCCATGCATGACGGGGCGATGCGCGCCGAGGACCTGCGCGACGGGGCCACGCAAGGGAGGCAGGCATGATCGCGCCTCCCGAGCGGCTGGCGGAGCGGGACGCGGCGATCGAGGCGATGCTGCCGAACGTACCGTTCGATGGCTGGACCAAGCGGGCGCTTCAGGCGGGCCTCGCCAGCGTGGGCATGCCGGCGGACGAGGCCGACCTGCTGTTTCCCCTGGGGGTTGCCGACATGATCGAGACCCACTCCGATCTGGCGGACCGGCGGATGGAGGAAGCAGCGGCGGCGCTGACGGAAACCAAGGTGAGCGCGCGGGTGCGGGCAATCATCGCGCTGCGGCTGGAGCAGAACCGCGGCGACAAGGAAGCCATCCGCCGAGCCTTGTCCGTCCTGTCGCTGCCAGGCAATGGGCGCGCGGCGGCGCGGACCGTGGCGCGGACGGTGGATGCGATCTGGCACGCGGCGGGGGATCGCTCGGCGGATTTCAGTTGGTACACCAAGCGGGCGATCCTGACGGCGGTGTACAGCGCCACCTTGCTTTACTGGCTGCGTGACATGTCGGATGACGATGCGGCGACGCTGGAGTTCCTGGACCGGCGGCTGGCTGGCGTGGGACGCATTGGCAAGATGCGCGGCCGGGTCGAGGGGGTGCTGGGGCGGTTGCCTCGGCCGCGGCTGCCTCGGATGCCGTTCGCGAATGGGTGACATGGCGTGACGGACGCTCTATCTGTGCGACAACACCGGGCGGCGTTCTAGCCACCGGTCCAGAACGCAGGCGCATGAGCAACATTCCGATCGAGCGTATCCGTAACTTCTCCATCATCGCGCACATCGACCATGGGAAATCCACCCTGGCCGATCGGCTGATCCAGGTGACCGGCGGGCTGACCGCAAGGGAGATGACCTCCCAGGTCCTGGACAACATGGAACTGGAGAAAGAGCGCGGCATCACCATCAAGGCGCAGACCGTCCGGCTGAGTTACCTGGCCAAGGACGGCCTGACCTATCAGCTCAACCTGATGGACACGCCGGGCCATGTGGACTTCGCCTACGAGGTCAGCCGCAGCCTGGCGGCGTGCGAGGGCAGCCTGCTGGTGGTCGATGCCAGCCAGGGGGTCGAGGCGCAGACGCTGGCGAACGTTTACCAGGCGATCGACGCCAACCACGAGATCGTCCCGATCCTGAACAAGATCGACCTGCCGGCCGCCGAACCCGAGCGGGTGAAGCAGCAGATCGAGGACGTGATCGGCCTGGACACCTCCGATGCCGTCGAGATCAGCGCCAAGACGGGGCTGAACATCGAGGGCGTGCTGGAGGCCCTGGTGACGCGGCTGCCGGCGCCGAAGGGCGATCCCAACGCGCCGCTGAAGGCGCTGCTGGTGGATAGCTGGTACGACCAGTACCTCGGCGTCGTCATCCTGGTGCGGATCAAGGACGGACGCATGAGGCGCGGGCAGCGCATCCGGATGATGTCGTCGGGCGCGATCCACTCGGTCGAGCAAGTCGGGGTGTTCACGCCGAAGATGGCGCCGATGGACGATTTGGGTCCGGGCGAGATCGGCTTCATCACCGCCGCGATCAAGACGGTTGCCGATTGCAACGTGGGCGACACCATCACCGATGATCGCCTGCCGGCGACGGAGGCCCTTCCTGGCTTCAAGCCGTCGATCCCGGTGGTGTGGTGCGGGCTGTACCCGATCGACGCGGACGACTTCGAGAAGCTGCGCGACAGCCTGGGCAAGCTGCGGCTGAACGACGCCAGCTTCCACTACGAACCGGAAACGTCGGCGGCGCTCGGGTTCGGGTTCCGCTGCGGCTTCCTCGGGCTGCTGCACCTGGAGATCATCCAGGAGCGGCTGACCCGCGAATTCGCCCTGGAGCTGATCGCGACAGCCCCGTCCGTGGTCTACCACATCTTCAAGACCAACGGCGTGATGCAGGAGCTGCACAACCCGGTGGACATGCCGGACGGGTCATTGATCGACCATATCGAGGAGCCATGGATCAAGGCGACGATCATGGTGCCGGACGATTACCTCGGCAGCGTGCTGGGGCTTTGCACGGAGCGGCGCGGGCAGCAGGTGGACCTGACCTATGTCGGCAACCGGGCGATGGCGGTCTACCGCATCCCGCTGAACGAGGTGGTGTTCGACTTCTACGACCGGCTGAAATCGGTGTCGCGCGGGTACGCCAGCTTTGATTACGCGATGGACGGGTACGCCGAGAGCGACCTGGTGCGGATCTCGATCCTGGTGAACGGCGACCTGGTGGACGCGCTGTCGTTCATCGCGCACCGGGCGGCGGCGGAGAATCGCGGGCGGCAGATTTGCGGCCGGCTGAAGGACCTGATCCCGAAGCAGTTGTTCAAGATCGCCATCCAGGCGGCGATCGGCAGCCGGGTGGTGGCGCGGGAAACGATCAGCGCCTTGTCGAAGGACGTGACGGCGAAGTGCTACGGCGGCGACATCTCGCGCAAGCGGAAACTGCTGGAGAAGCAGAAGGAAGGCAAGAAGCGGATGCGCCAGTTCGGCAAGGTGGAGATTCCGCAGTCAGCGTTCCTGGCGGCGCTGAAGATGGACGCCTGATTGGGGTTTGCGCCGAGCGCCTGGTCTGGTATTGAGCGCCCGCCTGTCGTGGCGAGCTGGAGAGATGGCCGAGCGGCTTAAGGCGCACGCTTGGAAAGCGTGTGTGCGTGAAAGCGTACCCAGGGTTCGAATCCCTGTCTCTCCGCCACATTGCCGGCGCTTTTCCCAAGT
>CAXTXZ010000438.1:0-4065 GCA_964248015.1 uncultured Rhodopila sp.
GTCTATGTCTCCGGCACGCTGCCCTTCGACAAGGACAACAACGTCGTGCATGCCGGCGACGCGGCGGCGCAGACGCGGGTGGTGCTGGACGCCGTCAAGTCGGTGATCGAAACCGCCGGCGGCACGATGGACGACGTGACGTTCAACTCGATCTTCATTACGGATTGGGCGAATTACGCCGCCATCAACAAGGTCTATGCCGAATACTTCCCGGGCGACAAGCCGGCGCGGTTCTGCATCCAGTGCGGACTGGTCAAACCGGACGCCCTGGTGGAGATCGCGACGATCGCGCATGTCGGGAAGAAGTAGGCGGTCGGCTGCGCTTCAGGGGCCTGCTTGGCCTGACCGCCCCTGACGCTTTTCCCGCATCGATCCCGCGAGACAGTGACAACCGAACCAAGTCATCCCGGCAGGCACGCCTTGCCGCGTTTCCAGTAACCGGCTTGTGGAACCAGTCAATGCATTACGAAATCCACGGCCGTAATGATGCCGATGCCAAGACCGTTCTGCTGTCCTCCGGCCTTGGCGGAGCCGCGCATTACTGGACACCCCAGATCCCTGCCCTTGCCCAGCATTTCCGGGTCATCGCCTATGACCAACAAGGCACCGGGCGAAGCCCAGGCGCGCTGGCGGAGGGTTATTCCATCGCCGACATGGCGAACGAGGCGGCGGCGCTGCTCGATGAACTGGCGGTGGCGAAATGCCACTTCGTCGGGCACGCCCTGGGCGGGCTGATCGGGCTGCGGCTGGCGCTTTCGCGGCCGGCGCTGCTGGACCGCCTGGTGCTGGTCAACGCGTGGGCGAAGACGCACGCGCATACGCTGCGCTGCTTCGCCGCGCGCAAGAGCCTGCTGTCGAACACCGGCGTCGCCGCCTATGTGGCGGCACAGCCGCTGTTCCTGTATCCCGCCACCTGGATGGCGGACCGGCAGGACTGGCTGGCGGAGCAGGATGCCTCGGGCGTCGCCCATTTCCCGCCGGCGGAAACCGTGCTGCGACGGATCGCCGCGGTCGAGGCGTTCGATCTGGCCGCGCATGTGGGCGCGATTGAGCATCCTGCCTGCGTCATCGCGACGCGGGATGACGTCCTGGCGCCCAGCACGTGTTCGATCGCACTGGCCGACGCGTTGCCGAACGGTCAACTGACGTTATGGGAGCATGGCGGGCATGCCTGCAACATCACTGACCCGGCAGGGTTCAATCTGGCCCTGAACGCGTTCCTGCGGGATGCCTGAGCAACCGTGGCTGACCAGGCGCATTTTCCAACTGCTTTGGGTGCAGGCGTTGGTTGATGCCTTGCCAATACGGCAGCCACTTGATGGAAACCCCTAATGACCAATCCCGCCACCGAGATGACGCCGGATTTCCAACGTGGCTGGGATGCCGCCCTGCTCGCGGCGCGCGACTGGCATGAGTCGCAGGCGAAGAAAACGTTAGTCCAGGCAAGGCGCAGCCGGTTCCCCAAGAATTTGGAGCGGGAAGCCGAGGTTCACCAAAAATCAGCCGAGATGATCACCACGCTCAAGCCGGATGATGTCTGACCGCGTGTCCGTCCCGCTGCGCCAACGGGCGGACGCTGCCACGGCGTCCGCCCTGCCCTTTTGTCAATCCGCTTCCTGCGGCACGGCGCCGTGGGGTTCGACTGTCATCGGGTCGAACGCCGCGTAGCGGGCGCAGTAGAGCAGAAGGCCGGCGACCGCCAGGTAGGACACCGAGACTGCGGGAGAACTGCCGATGCCGATGCCGTCGGCGCCATGGATGAAGCCGAAGAATGTCAGGATCGATCCGGCCAGGGCGAAGGCGGCGGCTTTCTCGAAGGCGCGGTCGATGATGTAGACGGTGACCGCGCCCAGGATGATGCCAGCCAGGGTGGCGCCTCCGCCCAAGGTCGCCAGCCCGTCGTACAGCACGCCGACCTGCGCCAGCTTGGCCGTGCCGACCGCCGCGACAGTGGTGCCGGCCGCGCCCAGGGCGTTGTCGATCTGCGTCTTGCCCCACTCGGCGATCTGCGGCAGCAGCGCCAGCACGATGGCGGGCGCATGCCGGTGCGGCGATTCCTGGAACGCCTGGGAGCCGATCAGCATGCCAATGTACAAAAGGATCGGCAGGATGGCGACGACCGGGATCAAGGCGCTGATCACCGCGATGATGCCGAACCAGGTCAGCAGCAAAATGATGATGCCGGTCATGGCGGAGTAGCCGATCCGGCCGCCCATCGCCTTCCAGCCCGGATGGCCGATGTACACCGCGTTGATGAAGGGATTGCCCATCAGGCAGCCGATCAGGCTGATGACGCCGTCCGCCGTCAGCACGCGCACGGTCGGGAAGCTGTCGCCGGCGGCGGCGGCGCTTTCGACGTTGTCCAGCGCCTCGATCAGGTCGTAGATGCCGAACGGGATCGCGGTGACCAGGATCACGCCGAGGTACTTGAAGCCGTCGAACGTGTAGTCGGCCGCCGGCAGCGGCACGGAGAAACCGAAGTTGGCGACCGAGGCGCCCAGTTTCGGCAGGCTGAGGTCGCCGTAGCCGAGGCCGAGACCGGTCGAGACCCAAGCTATGAGGGTGCCGGCGAAGATCGCCACCAGGCCGCCCGGGATGCCGCGGAAGTAACGCACGCCCCCGAACCAGTTGGCCAGGATGATGGCGAGGCAGACAATTCCGATCACCGGCGTGTTGAAGATCTGCGCGGCGGGACTCATGGATATGAAGGTGATCGAGATGCCGGCGAGCGAGCCGAGCAGGGCGGCGCGCGGGGTGATCCTGCGGATGTAAGGGCCGATGAAGCCGCCCGCCATCAGCACGAAGCTTTGGATGAACACCCAGGTCAGGCCGGCTTCCCATGCCTGGATCGGGTCATTCGTCGCCAGCTTGATGGGCAGCATGACCACGAAAACGACAACGAACATGTGCGGCACGCTGATGCCCGAAGGCAGCGCGCAAACGTCCTTGCGTCCGGTCCTGCGCGCCAGGTTCCAGGCGAGGAACGCGTAGTACCCGGTGCTCAGGAACAGCATCATGCCGAGGGCGGGCAGGATGCGGCCGAAGACCAGGGCATCGGGCATCTTCAGCACGAAACGCAGCAGGCCGGTCAGCACCAGGACGTTGACCAGGATGTTCGTGCCGAAGCCGAACAACGCGTTCCAGTCGCCGGGCACCCAGAATCTCGGCTTGCCGCCGATCGCCATGCTTGCGCTCATGAGTATGCTCCGTTTTTACAGTGCCCTGATGACAGCCTCCGAAGGCGCGACCCAGCCGAAGATGCCGCCCTGCGCCTTGATCATCCGCAATCCCGTTTCGTGGAACTCGGGGAAGTAGGAACCGCAGCAATCGGCGACGACGAGGCAGTCATAGCCTCGGTCGTTCGCCTCGCGCACCGTGGTGTTGACGCAGACTTCCGTTGTGACGCCTGTCACGACAAGCTGGGTGACGCCGCGGTTTTGCAGGATGGCGTGCAGGTCGGTGGCGAAGAAGGCGCCCTTGCCGGGCTTGTCGATCACCGGTTCCCCGGCGGCGGGGCGGAGTTCCGCGATGATGTCGTGGCCAGCCTCCCCGCGCACCAGGATGCGGCCCATGGGGCCGGCGTCGCCGATGCAGGCAGCGGCGCGGCCACGGACCTTCTTGGCGGGCGGCAGGTCGGCGAGGTCGGGACGGTGGCCCTCGCGCGTGTGGATCACCAGGCCGCCGGCGTTGCGCCAGGCGGCGAGCAGCGCCTTGTTGGGCGCGATCGCGCGGCGCAGCAGGGAGACGTCGTTGCCGAGCATTTCGCCGAAACCGCCGGGTTCAAGGAAGTCGCGCTGCATGTCTATGATCAACAGCGCGGCCGCGGCCATCCTGAGGTCGTAGTCGTACGGTTCCGCCGCGACCAGCATGCTCGCCCTCGTGCTGCATATGATTTGCGTCAACTGCATGCAACCAGGATGCCAAGAAATGGCGACCCAGTTTTGCCAACGAAAGTCAAACAAATAGCGCTGGTAATCGCGTAAAAAGTTGACGCGAGAGGACGTTCCGGATTACTAATGTTATGTGATTGATTCGTGCCAAGGTCGTCACCGCGCGGGCGGGACG
>CAXTXZ010000439.1:0-4031 GCA_964248015.1 uncultured Rhodopila sp.
GACTCCATTGGTTCTTTCACTCGTAACTACCTTGTGCCAATAATCTATTATGGCCTAAATTTTTCCACTTACCAACCACATTTCGGTGCACTGTACAAACGTATTCATGCAAATAACCGGGAGTTCCCTCATACTGAACCTCGCGCATCGGTTTCAGTGGCTACATCTTTCAATAATGATTTCATCAGATGTGTTTCTGACTTCGACTTTAGGATAAAAACCAGTCACTGCCACAAAGGACTGGCTCATTGCACAATTTTTCTTTGTGGAGAATTGAACATTTTTAACTACCTGTAAGGCAATCCAAATTGTTTCTCTACCAAACTTCTTCTTTCATGCACGCAAGCGGCGGCCAACTCGTTGCTTCTTGCATGGTTGCCGCGCAAAAGCAGCCTTGGCAGCCATTTGATTTGATGCCGCTGCTTTGTCCAACCGATCGCTATCACCTTTTTGTTCCGATCACGGCATTCGCTTAATTGGCCACCGCCCGACACATGTCTATCCACAAATACACCTGAAATTGCCTTAGGCAAAAATTTAGACGCCCTGTTGGTGTCAGCCGCCCGCCCTTGTCGCACCACCTGAACTTCATGCCGCCGCGGGGTCGGCGTCATCGGGCGCTTTCCCATTTCCATGCGTGCCTGCCAGGATCAGCGCCGCTATACGCCCGTCCTGTCTGCGCTTCCGGGCCGGGATGGGCATGCCCGGCCGCGACAGCTTGCCGCTTCTTGTCCGCACCGGATGAGCATCCCCAGGGATGGGCAAGCGCACATCAGAAGGAGACCAAAATGCCCAAAATGAAGACCAAGTCATCGGTCAAAAAGCGATTCAAGATCACCGCGACCGGCAAGGTGCTCGCTGGCCCCGGCAACAAGCGGCACGGCCTCATCAATCGCTCCCAGAAGATGAAGCGCAGCAACCGCGGCAGCCAGACCCTGACCCACGCGGACGGCCTGACCGTCAAGCAGTGGGCGCCCTACGGTCTCGGCTGAGGAGGTAGCGCAGCATGGCACGCGTCAAACGGGGCACCACCACCCACGCCCGTCATAAAAAGGTCCTTGAGCAGTCCAAAGGCTTCGTCGGCCGCTCCTCGACCAACTACCGCATCGCGCGGGAACGGTTGGAGAAGTCGCTGCAGTACGCCTATCGCGACCGCCGGGTGAAGAAGCGCGAGTTCCGCGGCCTGTGGATACAGCGCATCAACGCGGCTGTGCGCGAGCATGGCATCACCTACTCCCAGTTCATCGCCGGGCTGAAGAAGGCCGGCATCGAGATGGACCGCAAGGTTCTCGCCGCCATCGCCTACGATGACGCGGATTCGTTTACGGCCATCGTGCGACAGGTCCAGGCCGCCCTCTGACGTCATGGCTGACGTTGCGACGCAAGGCAGGGCCGCCTGGACAGGGCGGCCCTTTTCCTGTTTGGGACAGAGACATGCATGAAGACTTGGAAGCTTTGAAGACCGAGACGGACACTGCCCTGGCCAGCGCGGGCGACCTGCGCGCCTGGGACGCCGTGCGCGTCGCCGTCCTCGGCCGCAACGGCAGCCTGACCGGGATGCTGCGCGACCTCGGCAAGACGCCCCCCGAGCTGCGCAAAGAGCGTGGGGCGGCCCTGAACCGGCTGAAGGACGCCCTGTCCCTGGCAATCGAGGCGCGCAAATCGGCATTGGAGGACGCGGCGCTGGATGTCCGCCTGGCCGCCGAACGCATCGATCCGACATTGCCGCCCCGCCCGCGCGACGCCGGCCTGATCCATCCGATCGCCCGCACGATGGAGGAAATCGCCGCGATCTTCGGCGCGATGGGATGCTCGGTGGTGGACGGCCCCGACGTCGAAAGCGACTGGTTCAACTTCGGCGCCCTGAACATCCCCCCGCATCACCCGGCGCGCGCCGACCACGACACCTTCTACCTGCCGCCCCGCGACGGCGCGGCGCCGCCGGTGCTGCGCACGCACACCTCGCCCGGCCAGATCCGCACCATGCTGTCGCAGGAGCCGCCGATCCGCGTCATCGTCACCGGCCGCACCTATCGCGCCGACCATGACGCCACCCATTCGCCGATGTTCCACCAGTGCGAGGGGCTGGTGATCGACCGCAACCTGACCCTGGGCCACCTGAAAGGCTGCCTGATCGACTTCCTGCGGACGTTCTTCGCCATCGCCGACCTGCCGGTGCGCTTCCGCTCCTCGTACTTCCCCTTCACCGAACCCTCGATGGAGGTCGATATCGGCTGGAATCGCCGCACCGGGGAGCTTGGCCGCGGCGGCGACTGGCTGGAGATCCTCGGCAGCGGCATGGTGCATGGGCGCGTGCTGGCCAATTGCGGCATCGACCCGCGCGAATGGCAAGGCTTCGCCTGGGGCATGGGCGTCGAGCGGGTCGCCATGCTGAAGCACGGCATGGCCGACCTGCGGCCCTTCTATGAATGCGACCTGCGCTGGCTGCGGCACTACGGCTTCAACCCCCTGGCGCCGACCATGCTGCACGAAGGGGCCTGAGCGATGAAATTCACCCTGTCCTGGTTGAAGGCGCACTTGCAAACCGATGCGCCACTGGAATGCATCACCGACACCCTGACGCAGATCGGGCTGGAGCTGGAGGGGGTGGAAAACCGTGGCGCGACCCTCGCTGCCTTCCGCATCGCGCATGTCATCGAGGCCGTGCAGCATCCCAACGCCGACCGCCTGCGCGCCTGCAGGGTGGACGCCGGCGACGGCGTCGTGTCCGTGGTCTGCGGCGCGCCGAACGCGCGGTCCGGCATGAAGGCCGTCCTGGCGATGCCAGGCGCTTTCATTCCGGGAACCGGCGTCACGCTCAAGGTCGGCGAGATTCGCGGCGTCCAAAGCGCCGGGATGCTCCTGTCCGCGCGCGAAATGGGCTTGGGCGACGATCATGCCGGCATCATCGAACTGCCCCCCGACGCGCCCGTCGGCACGCCCTACGCCGAGTGGGCCGGCCTCGACGACCCGGTCATCGAAATCGGCGTGACGCCGAACCGTGGCGACTGTTTCTCGGTGCGCGGCGTGGCACGCGACCTGGCGGCGGCCGGCCTCGGAACGCTGAAGCCATTCGCGCCCCCTGCCGTCCCTCCGGCCTTCGATGGCGGCCCGCGCTGGGACATCGCCTTCCCCGAGGCCTGCCCGTGGATCATCGGCCGGACCATCCGCATCGTGAAGAACTCGCCCAGCCCGAAGTGGCTGCAGGACCGGCTGACCTTCATCGGCCTGCGGCCAATCAACGCCCTGGTTGACGTGACCAATTTCTTCACGATTGACCTGGGCCGCCCGCTGCATGTGTTCGACGTGGCGAAACTGTCCGGCGACGTCCTGGCCTTGCGCCGTGGCGCGGGGGAAACCCTGCGGGCGCTCAACGGCAAGGACTACACGGTTGACCCGGAAGACTGCGTCATTTGCGATGACGCGGGCGTGCAATCCATCGCCGGCGTCATCGGCGGCGAGGCGACTGGTTGCGACGACGGCACGACAACCGTGTTCGTCGAATGCGCCTTGTTCGATCCCGTGCGGGTCGCGCTCACCGGCCGGCGGCACCAGATCGTGTCCGATGCCCGCCAAAGGTTCGAGCGCGGCCTGGACCCCGCGCTGATGCCCCACGCGATCGAGGCGGCGACAGCGCTGATCCTGCAACTCTGCGGCGGGGAGGCCGGCACGGTCACCGCCGCCGGCGCCGCGCCGGCTTGGCAGCGCGACGCCACGCTGCGCTTCGAACGGATAGCCGCGTTCGGTGGCTCCGACATCCCGCCTGGCGAAGCGGTCGCGTCGCTGGAGCGCCTGGGCTTCGCCGTGCGCCGGCGTGACGAGGCCAGCGTGACCGTCGCCGTGCCGTCCTGGCGCAACGACATCGCGGCGCCGGTGACGCTGGACCAGTCGCCAACCCTTGCCCCGGAGAAGGCGGCAAAGGCGGCGGCGGGTTGCTCGGCCGTTGAAGCGGAGAACGACTTGATCGAGGAAGTCCTGCGCCTGCGCGGCCTCGACGCCGTTCCTGCCGTTTCCCTGCCCCTGGCCAACCC
>CAXTXZ010000440.1:0-2842 GCA_964248015.1 uncultured Rhodopila sp.
CGACGCACAGCTTCAGGATGTCGGCGCCGAATTCCTCGGCCGCGCGCAGGCTGGCCGGCGCGTTGGCGTCGAACATGATCAGCGGATGCAGGTTGCCGTCGCCGGCGTGGAAGATGTTGGCGACCTTCAGGCCATAGCTGTCCGACATTTCCTGGATGCGGCGCAGCACCAGCGGCAACTGGCTGGTCGGGATGGTGCCGTCCATGCACAGGTAGTCCGGGCTGATCCGGCCGATCGCGCCGAACGCGCCCTTGCGGCCCTTCCAGATGGCCAGCGATTCCTCGGGCGATTGGGAAACCTTCAGGCTGATCGGGGTGAAGCGGTTGCAGATCTCGGAAAGTTGGCCGAGAAGGCGGTCCTGTTCCTCGACGCTGCCTTCAACCTCGATGATCAGCATGGCCTCGGCGTCCAGCGGGTAACCGGCGTGGGCGAACGCCTCGCAGGCATGGATCGCCGGCTTGTCCATGAATTCCAGCGCCACCGGGATGATGCCGGACGCGATGATCGCATCGACGCAGGCGCCGGCGATCTCGTTCGAGGGGAACGCCGCCAGCATCGCCCTAGCGCCTTCGGGGGAACGCAGGATGCGCACGGTGACTTCGGTCACCACCGCCAGCATGCCCTCGCTGCCGGTGAGCAGGCCAAGCCAGTCATAGCCGGCGGCGTCGAGGTGCTCGCCGCCAATCGTGACGATGTCGCCTTCCATCGTGACGACCTTCAGGCCCAGCAGGTTGTTCGCGGTGACGCCGTATTTCAGGCAATGCGCGCCACCCGAGTTCATGCCGACGTTGCCGCCGATCATGCAGGCAAGCTGGCTGGAGGGATCGGGCGCGTAGAAGAACCCGTCCGCCGACACGGCGTTGGTGATGCCGATGTTGGTCACGCCCGCCTGCACCGTGGCGCAGCGGTCGTCGTAATCGATGTCGAGGATCTGGTTCATCCGCATCATGCCGACGACCACCGCGTCCGCCAGTGGCAACGCGCCGCCGGACAGCGACGTTCCGGCGCCCCGAGGCACCACCCGCACGCCATTTTGATGGCAGAAACGCAGCACGGCGGCCACCTGCTCGGTTGTCTGCGGCAGCGCGACCGCCAGCGGCACCTGACGGTAGACTGACAACCCATCGGTTTCATAAGGCTTGAGCCGCAGCGCCTCGGCGATGACGCCGCTTTCGGGCAGCAAGGCGCGCAAGCCGGCGACAATGCTGTCGCGGCGTGCCATCACATCGGGCTTGGGGTCCGGTTGGCGGATCATGCGGTGCCTCGTTCAGCTAGGACGTGACACTCATATAGCGGTGCCAGAGCCCGCCGCACAGGGTATAGAGCCTCGCCATGCCACCTCCCCTGCTGACTCTCCAGGACATATCGCTTTCTTTTGGCACGACGCCGCTGTTGTCAGGCGCCGGATTGGCTGTCTCGGCCGGTGACCGGGTGTGCCTGGTCGGCCGCAACGGGTCGGGCAAGTCCACCCTGCTGCGCGTCGCCGCCAACCTGATCCAGCCTGATTCCGGCCGCCGCTTCGCGCAACCCGGCGCGACCATACGCTACCTGCCGCAGGAACCCGACTTCTCCGGCCACGCCACAACGCTGGAGTATGTCCAAGCCGGCCTGGGCGACGCCGCCGCTTCCGACCAGTACCGCGCGTCCTTTCTGCTTGAACAACTCGGCCTGACCGGCGGCGAGGACCCGCTGAAGCTTTCCGGCGGGGAGGCTCGCCGCGCCGCCCTGGCGCGCGTGCTGGCGCCCGAACCCGACATCCTGCTGCTGGACGAGCCGACCAACCACCTCGACCTGCCCGGCATCGAGTGGCTTGAAAGCGAACTCGCCGGCCTGCGTTCGGGCATTGTCGTCATCAGCCATGACCGCCGCCTGCTGGAACGCCTGTCGCGCGCCACCGTCTGGCTTGATCGCGGCGTCACCCGCGTGCTCGACCAAGGGTTCGCGCAGTTCGAGGCCTGGCGCGACCAGGTGCTGGAACAGGAGGAAACCGACCGGCACAAGATGGGCCGCAAGATCGCCATGGAGGAGGACTGGCTGCGCTATGGCGTCACCGCCCGCCGCAAGCGCAACCAGAAGCGCCTGGGCGACCTGCACGCGCTGCGGAAACGGCACAAGGAACAGCGCGCCGCCGTTGGCCGCGTCAAGCTGGACGCCGCGGTGGCCGACCTGTCCGGCCGTCTGGTCATGGTGGCCGAGGGGATCTCGAAATCCCATGGCGCCGCCGCCGTTGTGCGCGATTTCTCCACCCGTGTCATGCGCGGCGACCGGGTCGGCATTGTCGGCCACAACGGCGCGGGCAAGACCACACTGCTGAACATGCTCACCGGCAAGCTTCTTCCCGACGCCGGCGAGGTGAAGCTTGGCGCCAACCTGGCCGAGGTCGCGCTGGACCAGCGCCGCGAGTCGCTGGACCCGGCGCAGACCCTGTCCCAAGCGCTGACCGGCGGCGCCGGCGACACGGTCACGGTCGGCGGCCAGAACCGCCACGTCGTCAGCTACATGAAGGACTTCCTGTTCGGCCCCGAGCAGGCCAACACCCCGGTCGGCGTGCTGTCGGGCGGCGAGCGCGGCCGGCTGACCCTGGCGCGCGCCTTCGCCACGCCATCCAACCTGATGGTGCTGGACGAACCGACCAACGACCTGGACCTGGAGACGCTGGAGCTGCTGCAGGAACGCCTCGCGGACTACACCGGCACGGTGCTGCTGGTCAGCCATGACCGTGACTTCCTCGACCGGGTGGTGACGTCGGTTATCGCAACGGAAGGCGACGGCCGCTGGATCGAATACGCCGGCGGCTACACAGACATGCTGACGCAGCGCGGCCCGGCGAAAGCCGCGACCG
>CAXTXZ010000440.1:2948-4008 GCA_964248015.1 uncultured Rhodopila sp.
ACATCGTGGGTTAAACCAAGCTTGCCGCAGATCGCGTGAGAGCGACCCCATAGTTTATCCTTGCGCCAAGTTGACGTGCATAAAGAGAACTGAGCCATGGGCGAAACAAATTTTCCGCTGCCACCTGTGCCCTTAGTTGCCTGTCCGGTTTTCCAGGGCCACTTCATGATCGAAAAAGGCAGTTGACAAGCGAGCGCAGCGTAGCGAGCCTGGACACCAAATTCATATGCGGTCCGGTGCGCCAATGTTACCACCGCCGTTGCCATCATCCAATCCGGAGGCGTTGCAGGTCTGGTCGTCAGTCACACTCTAGATCATTCGGATCATTACTGCGGTCCGGGTGGTCAGCTTGCTCAGGTAGTGATCCGGTTCAGATGGCGCGGACGTTCATGTAAGCACTGCCTGCCACGCCGCCGGACGCGCCCGTAGTGCCGAAGCTCACAGTTAGCTTCCCATTAGTCAGATCAGTGCTGGTGAAGCCCGCCAGCGTTAGCGACGCAGTGGGTTTGCCAGTGGCTGTTGCATGCAGCGTGAGACCGGTATACCCGGCAGCACCCTGTCCATCCGCCCATGACAGCGTGAAGTCACCTGGCGTAACACCCCATATCGTCGCCGCGTCGCCTGAGTGGAAATTATTGACTGTGCTCCAGATATCCGCCGTGGCATTGCGATCATCGACAAAAAAGGTGTCATTGCCGGTGCCGCCGGTTAAGAAATTCGAGCCAGTGAAACCGTCCAGCACATTCGTTCCGCTGCTGACCGCAATGGCATCATTGCCGCTGCCTGTGTGAATAAACCAGTTTGGGGTGGTGGCAGTGATGTTAAGACTGTCAGAAGTGGTGTTGATATACTCGCCGGTCAGACCGCTCACGGGGCCGGTGTAAGGCTGGGCTACTGCTGACAAGGGCTGATCTGTTGTCGTGTCGAGGACAGTGAGGACGGGCGTGGGCGTGGGTGTTGGCGCGGGAGTGGGCGTTGGCGCAGGCGCGGGCGTGGGGGCGGGAGCAGGCGTGGGCGTAGGCGCAGGCGACGGAGTGGGAGTAGGGGTCGCCGCCAAGGG
>CAXTXZ010000441.1:0-4005 GCA_964248015.1 uncultured Rhodopila sp.
CCCGCTGCTCGGGCTGCCCACTTCGCTGGCCGAGGAGTGAGCCGCCCCGGCGTCATCGATACTGCGAGATGAACTTTGCCAGCAGCGGAATATCCTCGCTCCTCACCTCTTGCGAGACCTCGTTCATCGCCGGGTTGTATCCAATTCGCGCGTTCGACTTGTATTCGACCAGCGATTTCAGCAGGTAATCCTCCCGCTGCCCGGCCAGCCGCGGGATCTGCCCGGCGCCGGTCAAGGTCGGCCCATGGCAGGAGTTGCAGCGATAGCGCCCGATCAGCTCCGCCGCTTGCGCGACCTCCGCCGTCGCTAGCGTCGCCGCCGCTGGTTCGGGCGGTGGAAACTTCGCGATCGCCGCCGCCAGCGCCTGCAAATCGTCGTCCGACAATCCGGCCGCCATGTCGTTCATCGGCGGCGCCACCCGCTGATGCTCGCGAAACACATACAACTGCGCCACCGCGTAATCCGTCATCTGCGCCCCCAGCGACGGCACGCCCTCGGCCGCCGACGTGCCGCTGGCCCCATGGCACGCCGTGCAAACCCCGAGCCGTTGCGAAACCGTCTGCGCCGTCGCCGGCCCCGCGAGGCTGGCCATCAAGATCCCGGCCCCTATCCAACCGCTCGTTCGCAAATCCGTTTCTCCCACGCAATTCGGGGCGAGCCTCCTGGCCCGCCCCGACACGCTTGTTGTTCCGGGGCGGAGCCGGCCAGCAGGCGGCTCCGCGTCGGCCACGGCCTACTCGCTGTAGCTCACGCGCCAGATCGCGCCGTTCCAGTCGTCTGAAACCAGCAGGGACCCATCCGGCAGCGGCTGCACATCCACCGGACGGCCGACGTAGTTGTTGTTCTGCAGGAAGCCGGTCATGAACGGCTGCACCGAAGCCACTGTCCCATCGTCCTTCAGCTTCACCACGACCACGTCGCCGCCCAGCTTCTTCGTCCGGTCCCACGACCCGTGCCGAGCCAGGAACATCGCGTTCTTGTAGCTGCTCGGGAACATCGATCCGGTATAGAACCGCAGCCCCAACGTCGCCACGTGCGGCCCCATCAGCGCCAACGGCTTGTCGAACTCGCTGCATGAATGCCCCCAGCCGAACTCCGGGTCCGTGAAGTCGCCCTGGTGGCAATACGGATAGCCATAATTGGGCGGCTTCGTCGTGCCTGCCTTGACCAGATGCAGGGTGTCGTTGGGGATGTCCTCCGACAGCCAGTCCCGCCCGTTGTTGCTGAAGTAGAAATCCTTCGTCACCGGATTCCAGTCGAACCCCACCGAGTTGCGCACACCCGTCGCCACCATCTCGACGTTCTTGCCGTCCAAATCCATCCGCCGGATCTGCGCGTGCGTTGGTGGCGGCATCACGATGTTGCCTGGCGCGCCGATCGGCACATACAGCTTGTTGTCCGGCCCGATGCCAATGAACTTCCACCCATGCGGTTCGTCCGTCGGCAGATCGGCGTAGATCAGCACCGGCTTCGGCGGATGGTCCAGATTGGCCTCGATGTTGTCGTACCGCCAGATCTTCGACAGCTCCGCCACGTACAGCGACCCGTCGTGGAACGCGACGCCGTTCGGCCGGTGCAGCCCGCTGGCGATCACCTTGACCATGTTGCCGCTTGGCCCCGGCACGATCGCGTACACCTTGTCCTTCAGCCGCGAGCCGACGAACACCGTTCCTTTGTCGCCCACCCGCATCGATCGGGCGTCGCCGACGCCAGTGGCGAACACCTCGACCTTGAAGCCATCCGGCACATGCATCTGCGCCACCGGCATCTTGTCGGGGGCCGTCGGCAGGATCGGCCCATCGACCGGCGCCAGCTTCGCCGCCGCCGGGCTTTCCGGCCGCCCGATCAACGGATCCCCCGCCGGCAGCTTCGGCGCCGCTCCTTGCGCCAACGCCGATCCGGTCATCAACAACGCACTGAACCCAAACGCCAGGCCGCGTTGCGAGATTCGCATATTGCTTCCCCCCTTTTTTGGTTGCCTATAGTATCATGATCATTCCGCCGGCTCTGTCCAGCCACAATCAGAACAAGTCGAAACAGCTTGGCAGGCGCCTCCCATGGCCAGTTCCGCATGGCGCAAAAATCTTTGCCAACCATGCAATTCCTTCTGAGCAAGTAAGCGTGGCTGCGCATCGTGGCCTGGTTCGTGTCGGTCGATGCCGGCATGGGACAGCGAAACGGTCAGCCATACGTCACCGCCCCCTGCCCTCGGGTCATCCGCTCCACCATTGGCGCTCCGGTCAGGCTCGCGGCGACCGCTTCGGCGACGCGGATGCCATCGACGCCGGCCGACATGATGCCGCCGGCGTAACCCGCGCCCTCGCCCGCCGGGAACAGGCCGTGCGTGTTGAGGCTGTGGCCGTCGGCGCCTCGGACAATGCGGATGGGGGAGGAGGTGCGGGTCTCGACGCCGGTCAGCACGGCATCGTGCATGGCGAAGCCGGGGATGTCCTGGGCGAAGCGGGTTAACGCCTCGCGGATGGCCTCCGTGGCGAAGACAGGCAGGCAGGCGGCGAGGTCGGCGGGGTGGACGCCGGGTTGGTAGGATGGCTTGATTTCGCCGAGCGCGGTGGATGGCCTGGCCGCGAGAAGGTCGCCGAGGCGTTGGGCTGGGGCGGCGTAGGCGCCGCCGCCGGCCTGGAAGGCTTGGCGTTCCCAGTGCTGCTGGAAGGCGATGCCGGCGAGCGGGTTGCCGGGGTAGTCGTTCGGGGTTATGGCGACGACGAGGCCGGCGTTGGCGTTGAACTCGGCGCGGGAATACTGGCTCATGCCGTTGGTGGCGACGCAGCCGGGTTCGGAGGTCGCCGCAACGACGCGCCCGCCGGGGCACATGCAGAAGCTGTAGACCGAGCGGCCGTTGCTGGCGTGGTGGACCAGCTTGTAGTCGGCGGGGCCGAGCAGGGGATGGCCGGCGAAAGCGCCGAAGCGGGCGCGGTCGATGAGGGACTGAGGGTGCTCGATGCGAGCGCCGACCGAGAAGGGCTTGGCCTCGATATGGACGCCACGGGCGTGCAGCATGGCGAAGGTGTCGCGGGCGCTGTGGCCGATGGCGAGGATGACGTGGTCGGCTTCCACTTGAGAGCCGTTCGCCAGGGTCAGGCCCCGGATGGCCCGGGTCGGGTCGAGCAGGATGTCCTCGACGCGGGCGCCGAAGCGGTATTCGCCGCCCAGGGCCTCGATCTTGGCGCGGATGCCCTCGACCACGGTGACGAGGCGGAAGGTGCCGATGTGAGGCTTGCTGGACCAGAGGATTTCCTCGGGCGCGCCGGCCTCGACGAACTCGGCGAGCAGGCGGCGGGACAGGTGGCGGGGGTCCTTGATGCCGGAATAGAGCTTGCCGTCGGAGAAGGTGCCGGCGCCGCCCTCGCCGAACTGGACGTTGCTCTCGGGGGTCAGGACGCCGCGGCGCCAGAGCCTCCAGGTGTCCTTGGTGCGCTCGCGGACCAGCTTGCCGCGTTCCAGGATGAGGGGGCGGAAACCCATCTGGGCTAGGGTCAGCGCAGCCATCAGGCCGCAAGGGCCGGTGCCGATCACCACGGGACGGCGATCTGGCGGGGCGACGTGGAGCGGGAAGCGGTACGTTGTGTCGGGTGCGCGCCGGAGGGAGGGGTTGCGCGCCAGCACGGCTGCTTCGTCCCGCACCTCGGCATCAACGGCGTAGACCAGGCTGATGGCGGAGCGCCACCTAGCGTCATATCCGCGACGGGCGACGGACAGGCTCAGCAAATCGTCCGACGCGATGCCCAGCCGGGCGAGGGCGGCAAGGCGAAGCGCCTCCGGCGAGTGGTCGAGGGGAAGTTTCAGTTCGGTCAGGCGGAGCATGGGGCGTATACTATCTAGAATGTCGCGAGATTGGGATGGGCCTTGCACCTCCTTGCGAAAGCGGCGGTCCCGGCCGGACCAGAACGCCAGCGGGGGAGAGAATGACTAGGGAATGGAAAACTCATTCAATTACCAACCAGGCGCTCAAACAGGCATCACCCGACGCGTCCTGCGCTATCGCGG
>CAXTXZ010000442.1:0-3996 GCA_964248015.1 uncultured Rhodopila sp.
AGGCTGCGCGGATTGGCGGTGACATAGGCTTCCTTGGCCTCGTTCAGCGCCGCGTTGATGTCGGTGTTGCGCAAGCTGGTCTCGCTCATGGCCCTTCCTTGCTTGAATGGGATGCGTGCCCTCTCTTGGCGAACGCGGAACGCCACCTTTTCGATCGGGTGTCAGCCCGCTTCCCGTGGCCTCGCCGCGACGTGCGCCTGCCCGCGATCGGACAACGCGCCGCAGTGTGCGTGCGGCGTCGCGGGCGTGCAACAGGGGGCTGGCAAGGCGGTGACAGGAATCCTAGGTTGTCACCAATCGCACAAAGGACCCATGCTGATGGACCTGAAGGACCATATCCGCGGCATACCGGATTTCCCCAAGCCGGGCATCCTGTTCTACGACATTTCCACGCTGCTGCGCGACGCAGACGCGTGGCAGGTGGCGATGGGACGGATGGCGCGAGCGGTGCGCGCCTACATGCCCGACCTGGTTGCCGGCATGGAGAGCCGGGGCTTCCTGATCGCCGCGCCGTTGGCGCTGAAGCTGGGGTGCGGGTTCATCATGATCCGCAAGCGCGGCAAGCTGCCCGGCGAGACGGTGGGGCTGAACTACGCCCTGGAATACGGCGAGGACCGGGTGGAGATCCAGTCCGACGCGGTGCGGCCGGGACAGCGCGTGGTGGTCGTGGACGACCTGCTGGCCACCGGAGGGACGATGGCGGCGGGAATCGCCTTGCTGCGGCAGGTGGGCGCGGTGGTGCCGGCGGCGGCGGCGCTGATCGAACTCAACTTCCTGAATGGGCGGTCACGGCTGGACGTGCCGTGCGAGTCGCTGGTGTCCTATGACGACTAAACCCTTGCTCGCCTGGCTCGTGACGCCACGCCAGGAGCCGGATCGGTTCATCTCCCTGTTCCCAGGGCGTGCCAACGGGTCTACCCTGCGATCTTAACGAACGAACACCCATCAGGAGCACCCATGGCACCGCCCCCGCCCTTTGGCGCGAACTCAGCCGCCGCACGCGACATCGCCACCGTCCTGCATCCCTACACGGATCTGCAAGCCCACCAACAGGCAGGGCCTGTCGTCATCTCCCACGGCAAGGGCGTCCGCGTCTGGGACGAGACCGGCAAGGAGTACATCGAATCCGTCGCCGGCCTGTGGTGCGCCGCCCTGGGGTTCGACAACGAGCGCCTGGTGCAGGCCGCCGCCAGCCAGATGCGCAAGCTGCCGTTCTACCACGCCTTCACCGCCAAGTCGCACGAACCGATGATCGACCTGGCCGAGATGCTGATCGCCCGCGCCCCAGTGCCCATGAGCAAGGCGTTCTTCGCCAACTCCGGCTCCGAGGCCAACGATTCCGCCATCAAGATGGTCTGGTACCTCAACAACGCGCTTGGCCGGCCCGCCAAGAAGAAGATCATCGGCCGCTTGAAAGGCTACCACGGCATCACCATCGGGTCGGCGTCGCTGACTGGTCTGCCGGTGAACCATCGCAGCTTCGACGTGCCGCTGCCCGGCTTCATCCACGCCATGACGCCGCACTTCTACCACGGTGCCCTGCCTGGCGAATCAGAGGACGAGTTCGCCACGCGCTGCGCCGACGAACTGGAAAAGATGATCCTGAGCGAAGGCCCTGACACCGTCGCCGCCATGTGGGCCGAACCGATCATGGGCGCCGGCGGCGTCATCATCCCGCCGCGCGGCTACTTCCCGAAAATCCAGGCGGTGCTGCGCAAGTACGACGTCCTGCTGGTCGCCGATGAAGTGATCTGCGGCTTCTGGCGCACCGGCAACTACTGGGGCAGCCAGACCCTGGACATCGTCCCGGACATCCTGGTCTGCGCCAAGGCGCTGTCAGCTTCCTACCTGCCGATCAGCGCGGTGATGGTGAACGAGACCGTCTTCCAGGCCCTGGCGCGGGAAAGCCACGCGATAGGCACGTTCGGCCACGGCTTCACTTACTCCGGTCATCCGGTTCCCGCCGCGGTCGCCATCGAGACGCTGAAGATCTACGATGAAACCAACATGGGCGGGCATGTCGCCTCTGTTGGCCCCTACATGCAGTCCGAACTCAAGCGCCGTTTCGAGGGCCATCCCCTGGTCGGCGAAGTGCGCGGCGCCGGGCTGATCGCCGCGGTTGAACTGGTCGCCGACAAGGCCAACCATGCGAACTTCGACCCGAAAGCCAAAGTGGGCGGCCGGTTCACCAAGATCTGCGAGGAAAACGGCGTCATCGCGCGAAGCGTCACGAACGACGCGATCTGCTTCAGCCCGCCGCTGATCATCTCCAAGGAAGAAATCGACGAGATGCTGACGCGCATGAGCAAGTCGCTGGATGAATTGGCCGTGCAGCTTCGGCGCGAACAGATTGCGGTGGTCAATTAAGCGGGACGGTAAGGCCAGGGCTCTGCCCTGGACCCGCAAAGGGGCCGCCGGCCCCTTTGATCCCGCGTAGGGTTGCCAACTGGCGTTCGAAGCGGTGATGGCGCCATCGCATGAGGCGCCATGCGCCCTTGGTGGCGACATTCGACAACTTGCCGCGTGGCGGCAAGCCAACCGCCTTGAGTATCATCCCCGTGCCGCGCTCGATGTGCCGGTACTGAAAGAACGTCATCGCGCAGGCCATGTAGCTGGCTATGCAGCGATCACGTTCGTACGCCATGGACGCCGGCTCGTTGCCGCAATGGTAGGCATAAGCCAACTCGTCATCTTCCGTTTCGCCAATGCGGCCCAGGGCAATGCGCAGCCGAGCCAGGACGTTGAGCTTTTCACGGGTGAGATAGCGGCGCATGTGGTCGTAGAACAGCTTGAAGTGACGGTATTCATCCGCCGCAATCAGCTTGCACACCTGCTTCAGCACCGGCTCCTCAGTCGCTTCTGACAAAGCCGAGTAATAACTTGACGTGCCGGTTTCCACCATGCATCGGGCGATCAGTTCGCCGGTGCGAGAGCCACGGATAGAGGCGTCAGCATCAACCTTGATCGTGTAGCCGTCGCGATAACGTTGGAAGGCGGCGGGGAAATCCCAGCCAGGATCAGCCAGTTCCGCCCATTTGGCCAATGCGTCACCATGCTGCACCTCTTCTTCCGCCCATCTGTCAGCAGCCTGACGAAAATCAGGGTCGTCATGGAACACGCCGCCAAGGTATTGCGCGTAATCGCGGCCGTTGCGTTCAACCATTGCCGCCGCCTTAACCAGTGGCACGATGTCAGGGTTGACAACGGAGGGATCAAATCGATCCCATGCTACATCTTCGATCCGCCAGTGCTTCATCCTGATGCAATACTCGCTAAGAACAGGGCAGATGATGGGCCAGGACATGAACTGTGGATGTCATATACAATAAAGACAGTGAAACGGAACGGTTTGCCCCGCTCGCGGTGGCAGGCATGAACCGACAGATAACCGGTGATGCCGATTAGCCACATGTGACGCCAGCGGCGGCCTGACGTTTGGCGGCCGGTGGCAGTGCCTTCGGCCGGCACCGGTCGCCATGCGGCTGAGCCGCCAATCTGTTCAGCCAGCCGCCTCAACCATCGCCCTGGCGGATTGGATGCGGTCCAGCGCATCGTCCTCGGCGCTGGTGTCGCTCTTGTCGGTGGCTTCATAAGCCGCTTCGGCGTCCGCCAGCCGCTTGTCAGCGTCGGCCTTCTTCACCTCGGCCAACGGTATGGCCTGGTTCGCCAGCACGGTGCATCTCTCCGGCGTGACCTCGGCGAACCCGCCATCGACGAAAAGCCTGTCGGTCACCCGGTCGCCTTCATACAGGTCAATCGTGCCGCCGCGCAGCATGACGATCATCGGGGTATGGCCTTCGAGCACCCCCATGTCGCCTTCCGACGCGGGGATGACCACCATGTCCACCGGACGCGACAGCAGCAACTTCTCCGGGCTGACGATCTCCAGGTTCGTCGGCATGGTCAGGCGTTCGTCTTCAGCGTTTCCGCCTTGGCGACGGCTTCCTCGATCGTGCCGACCATGTAGAACGCCGCTTCCGGCAGGTGATCGTACTC
>CAXTXZ010000443.1:0-3994 GCA_964248015.1 uncultured Rhodopila sp.
CCGCCATCGGCGATGGCGGGGATGTCGTGGTCCTTGCAGGCGGCGGCGGTTTCCATCACGGCGGTGACCTGCGGCACGCCGACTCCGGCGACAATTCGGGTCGTGCAAATGCTGCCTGGGCCGATGCCGATCTTCACGGCATCCACTCCGGCGGCGATCAGCGCCAGCGCGCCCTCGGGCGTGGCGACGTTGCCGCCGATCACCTGCACGGTGTTGGACGCCCTCTTGATCGCCTCGACGGCCCGCAGCACGCCGTCGGAATGGCCGTGGGCGGTGTCGACGACGATGACATCGGTTTCGGCCGCGACCAGGGCCTTGGCGCGGGCGGCGCCGTCCGGACCCACGCCGGTGGCGGCGGCGACGCGCAGCCGGCCCAGCTCGTCCTTGTTGGCGAGGGGGTGCGACTCGGCCTTGTCCATGTCCTTGACGGTGATCAGGCCGATGCAGCGATAGGCGTCGTCAACGACGATCAGCTTTTCGATGCGGTGCTTGTGCAGCAGGCGGCGCGCCTGGGTCGCCCCGACATCGGGGTTCACCGTGACCAGGTTCTCCCGCGTCATCAGCTCGTAGACCTTGAGGCTTGGCTCGGTCGCGAACCGCACGTCGCGGTTGGTGACGATGCCGACCAGGCGGTTGGTTTCACGCTCGACGACGGGGATGCCGCTGATGCGGTGCAGGGCCATCAGGGTCTTGACGTCGGCCAGGGTCTGGTCGGGGTGGATGGTCAGCGGGTTGACCACCATGCCGGATTCGAATTTCTTCACCCGGCGGACCTGGGCGGCCTGTTCCTCGGGCGTCATGTTCTTGTGGATCACGCCCATGCCGCCAAGCTGCGCCATGACGATCGCCATCTCGGATTCCGTGACGGTGTCCATGGCGGCGGAAATCAGCGGGACGTTGAGGGAGATGGTGCGGGTCAGCCGCGTGACGGTGCTGGCGAGGTTGGGCAGCACCTGGGAATAGGCGGGAACAATCAGGACGTCGTCGAATGCCAGGGCCTCTTCAACCCGTGACGCCCCCATCCGCATGGTGGTGGAGGGCGCTGTATGCTGAGGACTGTCGAAAGCCATGGGCGGTGCGAGCCTTTCCGCTACCTTGGCGCCCCCACATAGGCGGGTGAACGGGAGTCTGCAAGCGTCGCGTTGGCGACAACCGGCGTTTGGCGCGGGGCCGCCCGTGGTTCCGGCGACGGCGGCTGTTGATGATGCCGCGTCCGCTGCCCGCGGTTCATGGCATCGGCAGGTTGTTCAACGCCCTGGCAGGGATCGAGGCGTCGTCGCAGGTCAGGCCTTCGGCCAGATCGCCTCGGCCTGCGCCATGTCGGAGGGGTAGACCGTATCGACCCGGCCGCCCTGCCACTGCACGATCATCAACTCGGCATCCACGCGGCGCCCGTGCTCGTCGTATTTCACGTGCCGCCCCGGAAACAGCAGGGCCGGGCCGTCGCGCAGGTCGAAGGCGCGGATCTGCTCCGCCACCTTGCGTCGGTCGGCGCTGCCGGCCCGCTCCACGGCGGCGGCGAGCAGCATGACGTGGCCGTAGGCCATGATCGGTTCCTGGAGCATCCAGGGTTCCTTTGTCCGTGCCCGGTAGCGCCGCTCGATTTCCTCCAGGCCCTTGCCGGCGCCGCCGGCGGTGATGACCATCAGGCCCTGCACCCCGTCCTGGCCTGCGTTGGCCGCCAGTTCGGGCGTTGCCCAGTGCCCGCCGTTGCCGACGATCGGCAGCTTGCCGCCGGCCAGGCCGTACTCGGCCAGCTTGTCCAGCACCATCTTGTCGTCGGGCACGTTGGATGGCAGCGCCAGCAGGAAGTCGGGCCGAGCGGAGCGGACGCGCTGGATCAAGGTGGTGGCGTCGGCCAGCGGCGGGGTGAACACCTCGTCCACCACGGCCGTCAGCCCGAGGTCGGCCAGCACGTGTTCGCGGATCGGCTTGAGGAAGCTGACGGACGAAGCGGTGTTGTCGGAAATGATCGCGACCTTTTTCGGCCGCCTGCCGGTTGTTCGCTCCGCCAGGCCGAGGATCGTGGGCAGCGCCTTTTCCGCCTGGTCGACGGCGGTGGGGGAGGACTGGAAGACGTACCGGTAGCCTCGGCTGGTGATCAGGTCCGAGTAGGACTGGGTGAACCAGGGGATCTCGGCGCGTTCGGTCACCTCGGTCACGGCCAGGGTGAAGCTGGACAGCCAAGCGCCGAAGCCGCCGGCGATGTCGGGTTCCTGCGCGATCATCCGCTGCGCCGCGTTCTTGGCTTTTTCCGCCGAGTCGCCGGCATCGTATTGCACAAGGCGCACCCGCGCGCCGCCCAACGCCTTGATGCCGCCGGACTGGTTGATGTCGTCGATGGCCATCTCCGCGCCGCCGCGCTGCAATTCGCCCTCCCGCGCCCAGGGGCCTGACAGGGGGCTTGCCATGGCGAAGGTGACCGTTGGCTCGGCGCGGGCGGCGCGTCGGGTCGCTGGCCACGCGGACGCGGCCGCCAGCAGGGCACGGCGGGGCAGGGCGTGGATCGCCATGGTTCCTCCCATTCGTTTCTTGTGGCGGGAGCACCGCATGGTTGAAGCCCGTTGTAAAGCCGATGGCGCGCGTTCTGGCATGCGGCCGGGCGGCGGGATGGAGGCAGAACGGCTTTGGCCTGCTCCTTTCGCGGACTGTCGATGCTTCAAGCCGGTTCATGAGCGGCGACGGGAGGGGGCGGGGAAAACATCGGTAACCAAAGAATTGCTGCGAAAGGCGCGCACGCATGCAATATGAACCGCATACGATTTATTTGCTAAAACGAACAGAATACTTGCATTAATGCTGCAATGCACAATATTAATCCCTTAAGATTTTGACGTGAATGTGAGCAGGAATTAGATTGCCATGAAACGACCAGATCAGCGTGAACAGAGCGGCAGCTCATTCACGGCTTGGCTGCCTGTGCTGGCAGCGGTGGCGATCATGGCCACGGGCTGTGTCAGCACATTCCTGGTGCTGGAACTTGATGAGTTTCGGCCAAAGGTTGGCGACATCGTCGTTTTCCGGCCGAACTCACAAGACAACGACACGTGGCAGATGGCGATTCCGGCAACGGTTGTCCCGGCCATGGGCACGGCGACATCCACTTGCACGCTTGACCCGAACGTCATGGCGGCACATGGCGGAAGCCTTGTGGTCGAGGGCCGGCGGAATGAGCCTGTGATGCAGTACCAAGTGCATTGGGGCGGCAGCGAGACGGCAAGGGAAAAGGCCGATTGCGGCTCAGCCGCCAACCTGTTGATATCGCGCACCGACTTGCAGCGACTGGCGAACGCGGCCGGCGGATTTGGCGTGCAGAACAAAGGCATCGCGCAGTAGGCGCTCATCATGCGCGTCCGCTGGATACGCAGGGGCGGTATCTGGTAGTCTCCCTGCATGGCAGCCCCTTACGCCGAGCACCAGGCGACGGTGTTCGAAGCTTTCATTGTTCCCCACCGCAGCCTGTCGCCGCGCGGCGTTGGCGCCCTGATCGTGGTTTTGATGGTCCTGCTGGCGCTGGTGGCGCTGCGCTGCTGGCTGTTGGGCGCCTGGCCGGTGGTGATATGCAGCCTGCTTGAGGTGCCTCTGGTGGCGCTGCTGCTGGCGATCAACATCCACCGCGCGCGCGCCAGCGAGCTGATACTGTTGAACACCCAGGAACTGACGGTGACCCAGGTCGATCCCAAGGGCCGCAGGATCAGCTTTTCAATGCCGACGGCCTGGCTTCGGGTTGATCATGAGAACGCCAAGGGCGCATCACGGATCTTCATAAAGTCGCGCGGCGCGGCGCGTGAGATTGGCGCTTTCCTGCACGAAGCGGAAAAGCAGTCGCTTGCCAGGGCGCTCGGCGAGGCGCTGCACGGCGTCAAGCATCCCTGGTTCGACAATCCGCAGCTTCGCGGCACGGATGGCGACGCTCGGCCTGGCTCATCGCATGAAGCGACCTGATTGATGCAACGAGCCTGCGATTTAGCCGCCGCTGCCTGGGCCATTGTTG
>CAXTXZ010000444.1:0-3989 GCA_964248015.1 uncultured Rhodopila sp.
CACAAAAGCCAACGGAGTGACAGAGGCCAAGCGCTACCTCAAGTTAGAACTCTCCCACAACGTAACGCCGTCTGGCGACCGCCGTGCGAAGCCGTCCGGCCGTGTGGCGCAGCAGGGCGGCGGCGCCGGCCAGCCGTAGCGGATTGGCCAGCAAAAGCCCGATGCGCTGCCGCCGCTGTGTCGCCCAGCCCTGCTTGTAGCCGTCATCGCCACGGCCGAAATCGATCCGCGTCACATGTTCCTCGTCGAGCAGATGCCGCAGCATCAGGGCCGTCAGGACCGTGCCGGGGGAGTGCGCCTTGCAGGCCTCGTCATGCGCCAGCTTCAGGACGATCGCATGCCCGGCACGCACGACCCAAAGCTGCGCCGCGACAGGCGTGGGGCCGACCGACCACAAGCCGAACCGCAGCAGCCCATGGTCCGCCATCGCCCGCATCAGCGCGACGTTGAACGTCGGATAGGGTTCCGGCTCCTTCCAACTGAGCCGGTAGACGGCTTCGAAGGCGGCGGCGGCACGGTTCATCTGCTCGGGTTGCGTCAGCACCTCGAAGCTGGCTTCCGGCAGCCGCTCCGCCTTGCGCAGGCGACGCCGCACCGTTTCCCGCAGCGCGCCGGGGCGGCGCAGCAGGTAGCTGGCCCAGGTTTCGCCAGCCACGTCCTCGTGCCAGTTGCCGAAATGGTCGAAGCGCAAGGCGCGCAGGCCGGCTATGCGGCTGCCGGCCAGCAGGTCGGGCAGGCCGTCCCACTCCGCCGGAAGGGCGTCCAGCCGGGTCACGCCGCACCGCCGGCAAAGGCGGCAGGCCTCGGCCATTGCCTCGATCCGGGTTGGGCGGTCCAGGCCAGGGGCGAACAGCGGGGCGTACTCGCAGGTGTAGGGCGTCGTCAGGCTGTCCAGCCGGCCGGCCGACCGAAGCATGGGCAGCACGGCGACCGCCTGGCCGCGTGAGCGGACCACGACGAAGGACGCGGCGGCGGCGGCGGGCATCGCGTGCGACAGGACCACCCGCCACCAGAAGCTCCCGGCAAAGAGGCTGGGCGCATTGTCCAGGATCAGCCGCGCGTCGGGCGGCAACGCGCCCACCGTCGCGTATGTCGCGATGTCAGCGCTGCAGGTACCAGGCATAGCCGATCCATTCATGCATGGCGTAATAGCCGTTCTGCCAACTGGAGGCGCGCGGCACGAGATCGCTCCAGTCCGGGTCGAGCGGATCATCCAGCGCCGCGGGGGCGGCGGTCACCGTGAGGCCGGTGCCCTGGAAGGCCAGCATGGCGCGGCGCATGTGCCAGGCGTGGGTGACGACGTAGACCGAGGTGATGCCCTCGGCCTTCAGGATGTCGGCGCTGAAGCGGGCGTTCTCCCAGGTGTCGTCGGACCTTGGCTCGACCCAGCGCGGGGGCGCGCGGAAATCGTCGCGCAGGCTGTCCGCCATCACCTCGCCGATCGAGACGGTGCGGGGCTGCGTCGTTCCGCCTGTCACCAGGATCGGCAGCCCGGTGCGGCGGTGCAGCGCCGCGCCGGCGCGAAGCCGGTCAAGGGTCAGGGAACCGGGCCGCGCGCCCAGCGGTTCCTGCGTGGCGCGGACCACGTCGCCGCCCAGGATGATGATCGCCTGGGGCGGGCGGTCCGCCGGCGGCGTTGTTGGAAGGCCGGTCTCCAGCGTCAGCAGCAGGCCGTGGGTGACGATGGGCATGCCGAACAGGACCAGTCCGACCAGCGCCAGCCAGGCGAGGCGCCGTCCGAAGCGTCGCCATCGGCGGCGCGGCAGCAGGCCGATGGCCATCGCCATGACGAAGCCCATGGGCGGCAGCGCAAGCGCCGCGAGAACATTCCGCATGGCTGTTCACCGGCGCTCGGCCAGCCAGTCGAGGACCTTCGCCAGGCCGGAGCGCAAAGGCACCTTGGGGGGCAGTCCCAGGACGCCGTCAGCCAGGGCCGGGACACCAAGGGAGTGCCTGATTTCGCCCGCGCGGGGCGGCTGGTTGGCCGACTTCAGGGGCGTGTTGGCCAGGTCGGCGATCAGGCCGGCAAGGGCCTCGACCGATGTCGGGACGCCGGTGCAGACATTGAAGACCGGCGCGTCGCCGGGACGCAGGGCCATCGCGGCGAGCAGCGCGGCGACCACGTCCGCGACGTAGATGAAATCGCGGGTCTGTCCGCCGTCGCCGTGGATGCTGACCAGAGCGCCGCTTGCGATGCGCTCGCAGAAGATCGAGATCACGCCGGAATAGGGCGATTGGGGGTCCTGGCGGGGGCCGTAGACGTTGAAGAAGCGCAATCCGACGGCGGGGATGCCATGCACGTGGCTGGCGACGCGGGCATGAAGCTCGCAGGCGTGTTTGTCAGCGCCATAGGCCGAAAGCGGCGCCCGAGGCTCGGCTTCCGAAATCGGAATGGTCGCGGCGTCGCCATAGACGGCGGCGGATGAGGCGTAGACGACCGGGATGCGGCTGCCCTGGCGCCGGATGGCGTCGAACACGGTGATCGTGCCGGTGAGGTTGGCGCGATGGGCGCCGAGCCAGTCGGTGATGCCTTTTTCGACGGAGGCGATGGCGGCAAGGTGGAAACAGCCATCCACCCCATCCAGGGCCTTCTCGACGACGGCCGGATGGGCAACGTCGCCGACGATCAGCGGCGTGCCAGCCGGCAGGTTGGCGCGGCGGCCGGTCGAGAGGTCATCCAGGACGCGGACGCTGTCGCCCCGGGCCGTCAGCGCCTCGCACAAGTGGGAGCCGATGAAGCCGGCGCCCCCGGTGACCAGGTAGGTGCTCATGGACGGGTTGCCACGGCGCGGCGGGCCTCGCAGCCGGGTGCGCGGAGACGCCGGGCCGGCCATTCACATGTGCGGACGCAGCACCTGGCGCAGCACCGCGCCGTCGGACAAGCGGTCGAAGCCTTCGTTGATTTCGTCAAAGGTGATGTATCCGGTTCGCAGTTTCTGAACCGGCAGTTTGCCACGTTGATAGAGCGATATGAAGCGCGGAATGTCACGCTTCGGCACGCAACCGCCCATGTATGATCCCAGGATGCTCTTCCCGTCGCTGACCAGGGCGGAATGCAGGTAGGAAAACGTCGCGTTCGCGGCCGGCAGGCCGGCGCTGACCACCGTGCCGCCACGCGCGGCGATGGCATAGGCCAGGTTCATGGCCGGGATCGAGCCGGCGGTTTCGATGACGTAATCCAGCCCGCCGCCGGTGGCCTGGCGGATCTCCTCGGCCACGTCGGCGTTGCCGGCGAGAAAGGTGTCGGTTGCGCCGAGTTCCGTCGCCAGCCGCAGCTTGTCGGCGTTCAGGTCGATCGCGACGATGCGCTCGGCGCCGGCGACGACCCCGCCCAGCAGGGCGTTCATGCCGACGCCGCCCAGGCCGACGACCGCCATCTGGCCGCCGGCGGGCACCCGCGCGGTGTTCAGGACCGCGCCGACGCCGGTGACGACGGCGCAGCCGAAGATCGTCGCGTCCTCCAGCGGCACGTCGTCGGGGATTTTTATCAGCGCGTTCCGCGACACGACGGCGTACTGCGCGAACACCGACAGGCCGCTGTAGTGGTAAATCGGCTCGCCGTCCAGCGACAGGCGGCGCGCGCCGGAGATCAGCGTGCCGTTGCCGCGCGAGGTGTTGGCGCTTTGGCAAAGGTTGGGCCGGCCGCCGTTGCAGTAGCGGCAATCGTTGCAACTGGTGACAAAGACGCTGATCACGTGGTCGCCGGGTTTCAAGCCGGAAACGCCGGGGCCGACTTCCTCGACGATGCCGGCGGCCTCATGGCCGGGGATGGTGGGCAGCTTGCGCGGGCGGAGGTTCTCGATGGTGGACAGGTCGGAATGGCAAAGGCCGGCGCCGATGATCTTGTACAGCACCTCGCCGGGGCCGGGCGGATCGAGGTCGATGGTTTCGATCGTCATCGGCTTGCTGATGGCGTAGGGGCGTGGCTTGCCTTGTTCCCGCAGCACGGCGGCTTGCATTTTCATGGCGTGTCCTTTGGCGGCATGGGC
>CAXTXZ010000445.1:0-3987 GCA_964248015.1 uncultured Rhodopila sp.
AATAGCGCGCACCCGGACGAATGGTGGGATAAAGGCGCGGCACGGTTTCCAGGTTGTGATTGAAGACGTCCGGCCTCGCGGCGACCACGGTTTCGAGCGCGCCCGGCTTGCGCAAGAAATCCGGTGTGAGAATCTCGATCGTGGTTGAAGGCGAGGCGGCGCGTATGGCCCCGATCGTGGCGGCGAAGTGCGCGGCGCCGCCGTCCGACAGGTCGTCGCGGTCGACCGAGGTGATGACGACGTGGCGCAAACCCAGTTTAGCGACCGCGTCGCCCACGCGGGCGGGTTCACCGTGATCCAGCTCGTCTGGCAGGCCGGTGCGGACGTTGCAGAAGGCGCAGGCGCGCGTGCAGGTGTCGCCCATGATCATCATCGTGGCGTGGCGCTGCGACCAGCATTCCCCGATGTTCGGGCAAGCCGCTTCCTCGCAGACGGTGACCAAGCGGTTGTCCCGGATCAGGTTGCGCGTCTCGTGGTAGACCGGGTGGTTGGGGGCCTTCACCCGTATCCAGGCGGGCTTGCGCTGGATCGGGTTGTCCGGGCGGCGCGCCTTTTCCGGATGCCTGGCCACCGCGCCTGGCACGCCATCCGTCACGAGGCCGGTCGCGGCAAACCCGCTGCCGAGGCTGCCAGCGCGATGGTCGATGATGACTCGGGTTGTGGGCATGAGGCCACTGATGTGGAGGGCGTTCGGCGAACCGTCAAGCCGCCGTGCGGTTGAACGCGGCGCTTGGCTCATGTTCAGGCTCCTGGGCAAGAAGAGCGTCCAGGGTCCCAAGGACGGGACCTTGTGACGGAAAGGGATATTCCGAAATATTTCCTAGTGGTTTTACGCTGGTTTCCGTCGTGATCTCAGCCTAATGCCTGGCCACACGATCCGGACGGCGCGGAACCTGCTGGGAAAGCGCCGCGTTCGAGATGGCTGGGCGAAGGCACAAGATGGCAAGCGACTGCGACCTGACGATCAACTTTGCCTCGGGCGGCAACAGCCTGGCGTACCTTGGCGGCGGCTGGGCACGGTCGGAGACGGGCTTCACGTGGGGGATCGGGGCGGAAAGCCACCTCGTGCTGCCTCGGCTGGAGTCCGCCGAGGACGCGATCCTGACGCTGGATGTCGTGCCGTTCGTGCATGCGCCTGGATTGCCAAGCCAGCGGCTGACCGTGTCGGTGAATGACACGGTGGTGGGGTCGGCGGCGTTGTCGCGTCCGACGTTGCTGGGGTACCGCGTCCCGGCCAGCCTTGCGCGCCGGTCTGAGCGCGTGCTGGTCACGCTGCGGCATCCCGACGCCGCTCGCCCGAAGGATGTCAATGGCGCCGGCGACGATCGTCCCCTGGCCTTCGCGCTGTGCGAGGCGAAGCTGTTCCGGCGTGCCGGGGCAGCCTCCGAAGCCGGCCTGGGCTTGCCGGCCGGACTCATGCTGGGGGCCGCCAGCCTTCAGGCGCCGGACGCCGGCGGGCAGGCCGAGGTCACGGACTGGGCGGCGAAGCGCACCGGGCTGAGCCTGGCGCAGATTGCCATGAGGTTTGAATCGCTTGGGGAAAACTGCGAGTTCGGCTTGTTCCAGCGGCGTTGCGACGCCGAACCGCTCGGGTTGCTGCGCTTTTCCAGCACGTTCATGCGCAACCTGGTGCGCGGCATCGACAACGGCTTTGCCCGCCTGGGCGAGATCGAGGACATCGATCCGCGCCTGGAAGCGGGCTCGCCGCGGGAGTACATGATCCACGAGAAAAGATTTGGCCTCGTGTACCATACATTTGTCTATGAGGGGCAGCGCAGCCTCTGGCTGATGCGCGAACAGGAATCCGCCAGGCTCAAGTTCCTTCGCCGCAAGCTTCTGGAAGATCTTGAGGCCGGCGACAAGATATTCGTCTACAAGTTCGGGGGCAAGGTGTCGGAGGCCGAAATCCTGCCTCTGTTCATGGCGATGAGCCGCCATGGCAAGGCGACGTTGCTGTGGGTTGCGCCGGCGGAGCGGGACCGGCCGGCGGGAACGGTGGAGGTTGTGATGCCCGGGCTGCTGAAGGGCTACATTGACCGCTTCGCGCCCGCGGCGAACGCGCACGACCTGTCGTTCGATGGCTGGCTGCGGGTGTGCGCCAACGCCTGCGTGCTGGCTGGGCTGCGGCCCCCCGGCCCCGACGCTGGCGCGCCGTGCTGGCTGGAGCCGCGGCAGGCGTGACCGGGTCCGCCCTTCCGGCTGTGCTGCTGTATGATTGGGACAACACCCTGGTGGATGGCTGGGCCGGGATCACCGCGGCGCTGAATGCCGCCTTCGCCGAGTTCGGCCATCCGCCGTGGACGCCGCAGGACACCCGCAACAGGGTTCGCGTTTCGCTGCGCGAGAGCTTTCCCGTGATGTTCGGCGACCGGTGGGAACATGCGCGCGACGTGTTCTATGACGCCCTGGCGCGTCAGCACCTGGATCACGTCGCCCCCATGCCGGGCGTGCCGGACGTGCTGCGAGCGGGCGCGGGATGGCCGCAGGGAGTGGTTTCCAACAAGGCGGGCGCGTTCCTGCGGCGCGAGGTGGCCCATCTTGGCTGGGACGCTTTCTTCGGATCGGTGGTTGGCGCCGGCGATGCCGAGGCTGACAAGCCAAGCCCCGCGCCGCTTCTGCTGGCCCTGGCGCGGATGGGCCATGAGGCCGGTCCCTCCGTCTGGTACATGGGCGACACCGCGCTGGACATGCAGGCGGCCAGGGCGGCGGGCGTGACCGCGGTGCTGGTTGGCGACGCGGACCATGACGGGGGAGTTGAACGCGCCGCCCCGCATCTCCACTTCCCGTCGGCGCATTCTTTGGCCTTGCGGCTTCGTGGCTTGAGGTGAAAGGTGCGGCAAGCAACATGAAGTCATCCGGTGGCCGTGCCACGACCCGCCGGGTTTTTGGTTCAAAACGAACTTCCCTGATCAAAAAGAAGGATTGTCGACGTGGCCAACGAGAAATCGCAGAATGTTCAGGACGTGTTCCTGAACCATGTGCGCAAAAGCAAGACTCCGGTGACGGTTTTTCTTGTGAACGGCGTCAAGCTTCAGGGGATCATCACCTGGTTTGACAATTTTTCCGTTCTGCTGCGCCGGGACGGGCATACCCAGCTGGTTTACAAGCACGCCATCAGCACGGTCATGCCTGGCGCGCCAATCCAGCTTTTTGATGCCTCCAAGACAGAAGGCAACGCGATGCCGACACGGGAAATGACTCCGGCGGCGGGTGACAACTGAAACCGCGGTTTCCTCCTCCGGGGTCGCCGACGGCGGTTGACGTGCCGGATGCGGAGGGCACGCGCCTGCCCGCGGCGGCCGATCCGCATGATGGCCAGCCGCGCACCAAGGCCGCCGTCATCCTGCCCTGGGAACGGCAGGGCCATGATGTCGCGGCGGCCGACCAGCCACGCGCGGCCGAAGCGCGGCTGGCCGAAGCCGTCGGGCTGGCGGCGTCGATCGGCCTGGACGTCGCGCACGCCGCGATCCTGCCGCTGCGCGCGCGCCGGCCGTCCATGCTGCTGGGCGAGGGCCAGGTTTCGGCGCAGGGAGAGGCGATCGCGGAGCACGGCGTCACGGTCGTGATCATCGACGCCGCGCTGTCCCCGGTGCAGCAGCGCAACCTGGAGCGCGCCTGGGACTGCAAGGTCATCGACCGCACCGGCCTGATCCTGGACATCTTCGGCGAGCGGGCGGCGACGCGCGAGGGCACGTTGCAGGTCGAACTGGCGCACCTGGAGTACCAGCGGTCCCGGCTTGTGCGGTCATGGACCCATCTTGAGCGCCAGCGCGGCGGCTTCGGCTTCCTGGGCGGCCCCGGCGAGACGCAGATCGAGGCCGACCGGCGGCTGATCGGCGACAGGCTGGTCCGGCTCCGCAAGGAACTGGAGCAGGTGCGGCGGACGCGCGGCCTGCACCGCTCCGCCCGGCGGCGCGTGCCGTTCCCGGTGATCGCCTTGGTCGGCTACACCAACGCCGGCAAGTCGACGCTGTTCAACGCGCTGAC
>CAXTXZ010000446.1:0-3978 GCA_964248015.1 uncultured Rhodopila sp.
GGTCGGGTTGGACGCGCAGTTGCTGGACCGTTACCCTCATGAACTGTCGGGAGGGCAGCGGCAGCGCGTGGGGATCGCCCGGGCGCTGGCGATGGAGCCTTCGCTGCTGGTGGCGGATGAGCCGGTTTCCTCGCTGGATGTTTCGTTGCAAGGGCAAATCATCAACCTGCTGCGGGAGCTGAACGAGCGGCTGGGCCTGAGCATCGTGCTGATCAGCCATGACCTGGCGGTCGTTGCGCGGGTTTGTGACAGCATCGCGGTGATGTACGCCGGGCGCGTGGTGGAAAGCGGGCCGCCCCATGAGGTGCTGAGCGCGCCCAGGCATCCGTATACACAGGCGTTGCTGGACGCGGTGCCGCGCGGGCTGGAACGGCGGGACCGCAAGCGGACCGTTCTGCCGGTCGAGCAAGGGGAGACCCCAGGCGGCTGCCATTTTCGCCGCCGCTGCCTGCATGCCATGCCGGCGTGCGCCGAGACCGATCCGGCGCTGGCCGTGGCGGGACCGGGGCACGAGGCGGCGTGCCTGCTGGTCACAATGGCGTCAGGTTCCGAACCTTTGCGAGAGCGGCATTCAGCCTCTTCCTGATAAGGGCCATGCTTGTCGTGAGGATGGCAACGACGAGCGGCTGACGACAAACCGCCTTGCGCAGCCTTCGCCGTTCATGAAGGGTTGCAGGAGAATGAACCTCAGGTCTTTGCAACGAAACACTACGCTAATAAAAATGACATATGACATTTTTTACGTAACTGATGCGAGCGTGCCGCAATCGCCATAGATGGTTGACACGAATTGCTTCATACCGCTCAGCCATGATTTCACAATTGGTCTATGTCCATCATCTAATACAGATGTGAACATACCAATCGTTGGTATATTGCGACAAGAAGCCAGACGAGGGATTTGCAGCATGCGGCATCTGCTTTCTTGCCCATGTCGATACGTCTGCGTGAAGATAAGGACGATGCTGCCATGGTGGCTTACAGAGCGGTCAGCCGCAACCGACTGAACATGAGCAGCCTGACGGCGCTGCTGGCGTTCATTGTGGCGATTGGGGTTGCCGGCCTTCCGGTGATGGCCAACGATTTCGTTTCCATGAACGATGTCTACAACCACGTCGCCCGAGCGGCGGTGCTTGCCCACTACAACGATATCCCGGCCTTCAGGGAGTACTGGGTGCCGAATTGGCGGCTCGTGCCCTATCTTGGCTATGACATCGTCGAGGTCTGGCTGCTGTCCTGGTTCAGCATGGGCATGGTCGTCAAAATCATGATTGCCGCCACCTTCGTGGCCCTGCTCGGCGGGGCCATGCTGCTGTCGCGCATGGCGCACGGCGCCTGGTCCGCCGTGACGTTGGCCTGTGCGCTGCTGCTGTTGAACCGCACCCTGCTGGCAGGCTTCATCAACTACCTGTCTGGCGTCGGCGTGAGCCTGATGGGCGCGGCGGCGTGGCTGGCGTTGCGCGAGCGTGCGCCGCCCCTTGTCCGCCTTGTGGCGTTCGCGGCGGTCGCCACAGCGACTTGCGCGGTTCACCTGTTTGCCGGCGGCGTGCTGGGCGTCATCGTGGTTGGCATCGAACTGGCTGACCTGGCCGAGCGTCGCGCGAGCCTGCGCCAGTGCCTGATGGATCTGGCGGTGCCGGCAGCGGCTTTCGTGCCAGCCTTCCTGCTTTGGGTTTTCGTCGCGCCTCACCCCGGCTATCACACCATCGTTGCCTATGGAAGCCTGGCAAGCCGCCTGGGGGCGTTCGCGGTTCCGTTGACTTACGCGCCCGTTGGGGAAGCCGTGGGGTTCCTGGTTATCGGGATCGCCATTGCGGCGTTCTGGTTCACCGGGCGCGTGTCCGTTGACCGTCGGCTGGCGGCGGCGGCTGGACTGCTGTTCCTTGTGCAGATGGCGATGCCGGCCGACATCGGGACGGCAACGGTAGCCGACCATCGCATTCCGATTGCGTTTTGGATGGTTGTTCTCTGCGCGGTGCGAATCGATGTCGAGAGAAGATCCGTCGCCACCGGCTTCGTGCTGCTCCTTGGCCTTGTTCTCCTGTCCCGTGTCGGCGTGGTGCAAGCCCGCTGGACAAAGGAAAACGTGCTTTACCATGGCGCCTACCAGGCTCTGGCGTCGCTGCCGAGCACGGCGCGGGTAGGGACGGCTTTTTCCTGGGCGGGCCTTAGCTCGGTCACGCGTCCGGATACGGCGCTGTACTACATGCCGACGATGACGGCTGTTCCGGGCGGCGGCTTCACGCAAATCCTGTTCGCCATATCCGATCAGCATGCGCTTGTGATGCGCCCACGCTTTCAGGCTCTAGCCGATGCGACCCCCCCTGACGCGCTTTGGCAAACGTTTGTCGCGCCGTCCGAGCAAGCCGGCGAGCCGGTTCGGCGGGAACGGATACTGGCGGCGGTCAAGGATTACGATTATTTGGCATTCCTTCAGGCGGAGCCGTTTGAACTCGCGCCCACGGCTTTGCTTGAACCGGTGCGGGATGCGCCAGGGATCCGGATTTACCGGGTCCTGCATGAAGCGGCGCAGGGCAATGGCGGCGTGGCCGCCACGCGCCCTGGCGCCGACGCCGCCTTTGCAAAGGCTCACCCATGATGGACAGCGGCCCTGTCGAGAACGATACGAAAGCAGGCTTTGATTGGAAACCCATGCCAGACATGATCATCAAGGCTGATCCCTCGGCGGCCACCCGGCTTGGCGGGACGCCTTTGCTGAGTGTTGTCGTGCCGTGCTTCAACGAGCGCCCGAACGTTGCGCCGATGATCGCCAAGCTCAGCGCGGCCCTGGCCGGCATCGACTGGGAGGTTATCTATGTGGACGACAACAGTCCCGACGGCACCAGCCAGGAAGTGCGCCGGATCGCTCAGGAGGATACCCGCGTGCGCTGCATCCGCCGGATTGGCCGCCGCGGCCTGGCGTCGGCGGTGATCGAGGGCGCGCTGTCGTCTTCAGCCGATTATGTCGCGGTGATCGATGGCGACCTTCAGCATGACGAAACCCGCCTGCCGGTGATGCTGTCGGCGCTGCGAACGGGCGCGTACGACCTTGCGGCGGCCAGCCGGCACGTCGAGGGCGGCGACAACGCGGGCCTGTCCAGCCGCTGGCGGCACATGTTGTCGGATGGCGGCATCAAGCTTGCGCAGGCTTTCCTGCCGGTACGGCTCAGCGACCCGATGAGCGGGTTCTTCATGCTGCCGCGTCCGCTGTTCGAGGAACTGGCCCGCGGACTGAACGGCCAGGGCTTCAAGATCCTGCTGGACCTTGTGCTGAGCAGCAGCGCGCCGCTGCGCGTGCTGGAGGTGCCGGCGCGGTTCCGTGAACGGGCGGCCGGCGAAAGCAAGATGGACGCGCTGGTGATGGTGCAGTTCGCCGGCTTGCTGCTGGACAAGGTGTTCGGCGGGTTGCTGCCGTTGCGCTTCTTTTCGTTCGCGCTGGTTGGCGCGCTTGGCGTCATTGTGCATCTTTTTATCCTTGGCTTCACGCGGCACACCACCTCGCTTGGGTTCGAGGCCGAGCAGGCGATCGCGACGGTGGTTGCGATGGTTTTCAACTTCCAGCTTAACAACACGATCACCTATCGCGACCAGCGGCTGAAAGGCCCGCGGCTCTGGCGGGGACTGGTCCTGTTCATGGTGGTGTGCGGCTTTGGCGCCGTCGCCAACATCGGCATCGCGCAGGTCTTGTATGAACAGAACACCACCTGGACCGTCGCCGGCGGGATCGGGGCGATGATCGGGGTGGTGTGGAACTACGCGATCTCGTCAACCTTGGTGTGGCGCGCGCGCTGAGGGGTTGCCGTGTGAGGGAGGGGGCCGCGTGGGTGGGCCGGGGGCGGGCGGGCGCCCGGGAGGTCGGGCAGGGCGCGGAGCCGCGACGGCCCCGCGGAATCGCGTTCCGCTTCGGCCAGCAGGGCGGGGATGTCGGCGGCGCCGAGCCAGCGCGCCGCGGCCGCGAGCGGGCTCGCGCCGTTGAGG
>CAXTXZ010000447.1:0-3100 GCA_964248015.1 uncultured Rhodopila sp.
GCCGGAGCAGCCGGTAGCCGCCCATCCCGCACCTGGCTGCGCCACGCGCGCAACAGGCTCGGGCAGACGTCATGCCGTGAATGCTTCTTCCTCTGTCTCGATCCTTGCCGGATCGAGATCCATGCCAAGTCCTGGGATGTTTGGCACATGGATCTCGCCGCGCTCCGGCTTGACGGGGTGCGCCAGGAAATGCTGGTGGATGTCGTTCCACTTGACCAAATACTCCTGGTACGGCGTGTGGATCGGCGATTGCGTCACCGAGAAGTGGATGCCTGCCGGCGTCGAATGCCCATGCGGGATGGTGATGAGGTCATGCACCGTGGCGTAGGCCGCGATCTTCAGCGTCTCCGACAGGCCGCCGCACCAGTAGATGTCGGGTTGCAGGATATCGAGCGCGCGCGCGTCGATGAACCGCTTGAAGCCCCAGCGTGTGTATTCGTGCTCCGCGCCGGACAGGGGAATGCTGATCTTGTCCTTGATTTGCCGGTAGCTGTCGATGCGGTCCGGCATGCAGCACTCCTCCAGCCAGCGCGGCCGGTACTCCGCGATACGGGAGGCCAGGTCGATGACATAGCTCGGCTCCATCGACTGCCAGCAATCCAACATGATGTCGTAATCCTCGCCAAGCGTCTCGCGCAGCGTGCGAACGAGCTGGACGTTCTTGCGCATTCCCTCCACTCCGCTCATCGGGCCGTGACGGAAGAACCACTTCTGGGCGACGTAGCCCTGTTCCTTGAACGCCAGCGCGCGCTCACGCACACGCCCAAAATCCAGTGTGGCAAAGCCCAGCATGCTGGCGTAGGCGGGGATCGAGGGCCGTGTCGGGCCGCCGAGCAGCTTGTAGACCGGCTGGCCAAGCCAGCGGCCCTTGAGATCCCACAGCGCGCAGTCGATGGCGCTGATCGCGTGCATCGCGTCGCCCTGGCGGCCATGCACCATCAGGCGGTGCATCTGGTCCCACAGCATCTCGTGCGCGACCGGGTCGCGGCCGAGCAGCATTGGGCGCAGGCGGCGGCCGACAAAGAAAGCGACGGAGTCCCCTATGGGGCCGGCGATGCCGATGACGCCCTCGTCGGTTTCAATCTGCACGAAGTACGCCTCGATGACAAAGCCGCTGTCGGTTTGCTGCCCACCCTCGTAATCCTGGCGGGCGCGGTAGTCTGGATAAACATCGATCGGACGGACAAGACGCTCTTCCCAGAATGCGCCGGATGTCGGCATGGTGCCGCGCACCTTGCGCAAGCGGACGGCGGTGATTTTCATGGCTCTGTCGCTCCCTGTCGCGTTTGAGGGCAGCAGCCTAGCGTGGGGCATGCGTCGCGTCATGCCGCGCGGCTGTCCTCGGCGGGCTTCACAGCCCGTTGGCTTGCATCGGAGGGTGGATCGCGCGCCGCTGCCATGCTTGGGGTTTTGACGGCGCGAGCCGCTGTGGCAAGCTGGCGCCGAACGCCGCCGACAGGATCTGGAATGCCGGAATTGCTCGTCTGCCTGACCTTTGACCATGACAACGCCTCGTCGATGATCTCCCGCAAGCTGACATCCCCCACAATGATTTCCCGAGGGGATTTCGGCATTGTCGCGGCGCCGCGCATCCTCGGCCTGCTGCGCCGGCACGGCATCCCGACCACGTGGTTCATTCCCGGCCACACCATTGAAAGCTATCCAACCACCGTGCGGGCGGTGGCGGACGCCGGACACGAGATCGGCAATCACGGCTGGACGCACCGCATTCCCGCGACGCTCGGCCGCGAGGGCGAGGAGGAGGAACTGGTGCGCGGCAACAAGGCCATTGTTGCCCTGACGGGCCGCAAGCCGCGCGGCTACCGCTCGCCATCCTGGGACCTCAGCCCGCACAGTGTCGACCTGCTGCTGAAGCACGGGTTCGTCTACGACAGCTCCATGATGGGCCATGACATCTCGCCGTACCAGGCTCGGCGTGACGACGAAACCAGCCTGCTGGAGCCAATGCGGTTCGGTCCGGACACGGAGCTGGTCGAGATGCCAATAAGCTGGTCGCTCGACGATCATCCGCATTTCGAGTTCATGCGGACCGAGCAGGCGATATTGCCAGGGCTGATGAACGCACGGGCGGTGTTCCAGAACTTCGCTGACGAGTTCGCCTACATGAAGAAGCATAACGACTGGGGCGTGCTGACCTACACGTTCCATCCGCATGTCATTGGCCGCGGTCAGCGCATGCTGGCGCTGGAGCGGTTTATCGAGACGCTGGCCGAGGAGGGCGTCCGATTTGTCACGATGGAGACGGCGGTCGCCGCGTACCGTGACCGCTATCCCAATGGTGTCAGCCTGCGCGGCTAAAGCAGATCGCTGGAGGGCCGAAAGGTCTGGAGGCGTGAATCTTCTTTGAAAACAATGAATTATGGCGCACCGCAGTCCCAACCGGACTACGGTGCGCCATAGTGCCTCTCGTCATTCATAACGTTGGAGAAGGGCGCTTCAGTTTGGCGTGGGGATTGGCGGCGGTGAAATGCCAATCGGCCTTGGCGCATGTGGGCCAAGACGAAACGACGTGCGTCGGGTTCTCCCGCAGACGACGGGCAACCTCGATGAACTTCACGTAACGCAGTCGCTCGCGCCGATCCCCGGATGCTGTTTCCATGGACGGAGAATGTTTACAGTATGTTGATTTATCAATAAAAAGATCATGAATCACGGTGCCTCGCCGGCCGGTGACCGGAGAGACGTGGGCTGTCACCGCAGGCTTATCCGCCAGCTCCGATCCTCCAGCGCGTCGAGCAAGGCGTCCACGCCGAACCTGGGCAGGCGACTGAGCAGGCGTTGACGCCTGGGGGCCAAACGCCGCGCGCGGGCGCGGTCGCCGCCGAGATGCCGCACCAGTTCATCCACGGTGCCGAGGCCGTCAATCAGGCCGAGGGCGAGGGCCTGCTCGCCCAGCATGTAGCCGCCGTCGAACAGGGACGCCTCGGGGGCTTTCAGGCGGTTGCCTCGGCGGCTGCGCACCCACTGCTTGAAGCGGTCGTGCAGCTTGTCCATCAGGTCCTTGACGAAGGCGATGTCCTCGGGCCTTTCCGGGCTGAAGGGGTCGAGGCGCGCCTTGTTGGTTCCCGAGGTGTAGATG
>CAXTXZ010000447.1:3110-3974 GCA_964248015.1 uncultured Rhodopila sp.
TGCTCATGGGATTGGCGTGGATCTCGTCGGCGGCGCAAGCGAGCCAGTAGCCGCCGGATGCGCCGACCTCGCGGATGACAGCGTGGACGCGGACGCCGGCGCGGTCGGCGTGGGCGCGGATCATCGAGGCGATCAGGTCGGACTGGACGGGCGAGCCGCCGGGGCTTTCGATGTCCAGGATCACCGGGCGGCGGCTGGCCGAGGCGAAGGCTTTCTCGATCAGCGGGCGGGCCGAGTCGGCGCTCAGCATCCCGGCGCGCGCGGCGATGACGCCGTGCAGGACGACGACGTTGATGCGCGGGCGACGCCAGGGCAACAGGCTGGAGCTGGTCATGCGAGACGTCCCCGCAGCTCGGCCAGCCCGCGCAAGGCGGTGCCGTCAGCGGCGAAGTTGGCGGGGTCGAGCCAGGCTAGCAGCGCGTCGCGGCAGCGCGGCCACTCGTCGCCGATAATGCTGTGCCAGTCGGTGTTGCGTCGGCGGCCCTTGACGACCATGTGCATCCTGTGGCGGCCCTCGTGGGTAAAGCCCAGGTGGCCGGCGGTGCGCTTGGAGGGCGCGTTCAGGGCGTTGCACTTCCAGACCAGGCGGCGGTAGCCCAGGTCGTCGGCGGCCATCCTCAGCAGCAGGAAGATCGCCTCGGTGGCGGCGCGGGTGCGTTGCAGGCGCGGGCTGAACCAGATGTTGCCCAACTCGATCGCCGCGTTCCGGGGCTGGATGTCCAGCAGCGCGAGCCACCCCGAGACCTCGCCGGTGCTGACCGGGCGGACCGTCCAAAGCATGGGGTCGTGCGTCGCGGCGAGTTCCATGACATGCCGCGCCATGGCTTCCCGCGAGGCGAACGGGCCATGGCCAAGATAGGTCCA
>CAXTXZ010000448.1:0-3950 GCA_964248015.1 uncultured Rhodopila sp.
TCTAGCGCTTCCGATCGAAAGCCGTCCTTACGGGATTGTCTCAAGCAGTTGGCGAAAACTCCGAATGATCGGGCGGTGCGCTTCATTGGCAGGAAATCCATACCCTTCGCTGCACTGATGCGATTTGGCAAATCGTCACTTTCAAGCAAGGAAAACCTGCTTCTGTTCCGGCTTGCTGGCAGGGCATTGCTAACCCACGACCACCTGGATTGGTTCCGGCGCGTCCGTCACCCACAGCGGCGCGCATCCCGCGCTATCGCCATCCGTCTGCGCCGGAACAGATTCGTTTTGCAGGAAGTCAATCCGGCGCGCTCTGACATGCCTTACCCCCGGCGCGCGGCCAAGAAGATTGAGCGGCAATGCGGCGCCGTACATCATCGCCGCTCCGGCGCCCGACCAGTCGAACAGCACCACCGAAAACCCCGGATTGGCCGGTTCCGCGTCAACCGCCAGCCGAAACCGGCCGCCATACAGCCGGCCCTTGCTGATGATGACGCTCGCCGCTTCGGTTTCCAGATCATCGATACGCATCCGTATCGCCGGGAACTCGTAGCGCGCCAGCTCCCGCATGGATTGCAGGACATAGGCGCCCTTGCCCAACGCCTTCTTCATCGGGAACGGCAGGTTGCGCACCACATGCGCGTCGAAGCCGACGCCCAGCATCTGCACGAACAGCCGCGTCCCGCCCGTGGTGTTCGCCTGCCCAGGCCACAGCATGCGGGTGCGTCCGAATGCCAGCGCCGCGGCCACGGACCCCGGCGCGAACGGCAGCCCAAGCTCATGCGCCAGCACATTGGCGGTGCCCAGGGGAATGACCCCAAGCCGAGCGCCGGTGCCCATCAGGCCGTTGGCGACTTCGGCGATGGTGCCGTCGCCGCCGGCGGCGCCGACCATCCGCTCGCCCCGGCCGGCCGCGGCCCGCGCCACCCCCGCGGCATGACCCGCGCAATGGGTGTCCGCCCGCTCCAGCCGCACGCCGTTGGCCGCCAGCACATCCAGCACGCGCCACAGAAGATGGGCGCGCCTGCGGCCAGCGACCGGATTGAACACGATCACCATGGACAACGGCCGGAACGGAAGGGATAAAAACGAATGTTCGAAAGGCCTGCTGCCAAGCAGCCTTATCTGCCAGGACGGAATTTCAGTTCCATGACGATTTCATGAAAAAAGGATTATCTTCGCCATTTCTGCCAAATACCGGTTCCGTCATCAAAACTTAACGTCCGCAATGCGGGAACCACAGTATCTGCGGGACGGATACGACGACTCGAGCGACAAACTTTCGGAAATGAACACCCCGATATGAACGCAGTGTCCAATATTGGCGTGCCTCCCGCCTACAGGACCATCTTCATTTCTGACACGCACCTTGGCACGCGTGGCTGCCGCAGCGAATTTCTGGCCGATTTCCTGCGTCGGTCAAGCTGCCACAACTTGTTTCTTGTCGGAGACATCATCGACGGCTGGCGGCTGCGCAAGTCCTGGTACTGGGACGCCGGCCACGACGACGTGCTCAAGCAGATCGTCCGCCACGCCCGCGCCGGCGCCAGCGTGACCTACATTCCCGGCAACCATGACGAGATGTTCCGCAACTGGCTGCCGATCGGCCTGGAGATCTGCGGCATCAGGATGTGCCGCCAGTCCGAGCACACCACCGCCGACGGCAAGCGCCTGCTGGTCATGCACGGCGATGAGTTCGACAGCGTCGTGCGCTACGCCAGGTTCCTCGCCCTGCTGGGCGACTGGGCCTATACCGCCGCCCTGGTCGTCAACCGCTGGTTCAACGTCGCGCGCCGCCGCCTGGGCTATCCCTACTGGTCGCTATCGGCCTGGCTGAAGCGGCAGGTGAAGGAAGCCGTCAAGGCGATAGATCGTTTCGAGACCGCTTTAGCCTCGGAAGCCCGCCGCCGGGGTTTCGACGGCGTCGTCTGCGGCCACATCCACCATGCCGAGATGCGCGAAGTGCAGGGCGTGTTGTATTTGAACGACGGCGATTGGGTGGAAAGCTGCACCGCGCTGGTGGAGCATCACGACGGCCGCCTGGAACTGATCGACTGGGCCGCCCTGAACCGCTTGTCCTTCTTCGAGCCGAATGGGGCTCCGGTCGCCGCCTCTGCCTGACCACCTCGGCCTTGTTGATGCCGCCGGCGTAAGCGACACGTTGCCGCCCGCCCGGTCGCATCGCATCCTGATCGTCACCGATGCCTGGAAGCCGCAGGTGAACGGCGTGGTCCGCACGCTGGCAACCGTGGCCGGCGAACTTGCCGCGATGGGGCATGTCGTGGCGGTGGTCGGCCCCGATCAGTTCCGCACGGTGCCTTGCCCGACCTATCCCGACATCGCCCTGTCGCTGCTGCCGCGACGCCGCCTGGTCCGCATCATCAAGGCCTTCAGGCCCGACGCCCTGCACATCGCCACCGAGGGTCCGCTCGGCCTTGCCGCCAGAAGCTGGGCCAGGCGCGCCGGCTACGCCTTCACCACCGCCTTCCACACCCGCTTCGCCGAGTACATCCAAGCCCGCACCGGCATGCCCGTGCGGCCGGTCTACGCCTGGATGCGCCGCTTCCACCGCGCCGGGCAAGGCACCATGGTCGCCACCCAGTCACTGCGCGACGAACTGTCCGCCCGAGGCTTCCACAACATCCGCGCCTGGTCGCGCGGCGTCGACCTGGACCTGTTCAAGCCCCATCCCCGCGACCCGCGCGAGTTCGGCGACCTGCCCGGCCCCATCTTCCTTTACGTCGGTCGAGTCGCCGTCGAAAAGAACATCGGCGCTTTCCTCGCCCTCGATCTTCCCGGCTCCAAGGTCGTCGTCGGCCGCGGCCCCCAACTGGCGTACCTGCGCCGCCCCGACCCCACTGTCCCCATCACCGGCCCCCGGCACGGCGAGGCCCTGGCCCGCGCCTACGCCGCCGGCGACGTGTTCGTGTTCCCCAGCCTGACCGACACGTTCGGACTGGTGATCCTGGAGTCCCTGGCCTGCGGCACCCCCGTCGCCGCCTTCCCGGTCACCGGGCCAAAGGACGTGTTGCTGAACGCCGATGGCAAGATCGGCTCGGTCAACGCCGATCTGCGGGTCGCCGCGCTGGACGCGCTGACCGCCGACCGGACCGCGTGCCGGCTGCACGCCGAACGCTATTCCTGGCGCGCCTGCGCCGAGCTCTTCCTGTCGCATCTGGTGCCCCTGATGCAGCCGCGCGCCCCGACACTTCCGTAGCATCCCCTCGGCGTGCTACCGGGCCGCCGATGAAGTCCCTGCTGCGCACCCGCCAAGCCCAGGCCATGCTGCCCGCCCTGCTCGGCGGCTACCTCGGCGTTGCGCTGCGCACCACGCGCTGGACGCTGGACGGCCAGGCGCATTTCGCCCCGCACGGTGCCGGCAGCCCCGCCATCTTCGCCTTCTGGCACGAATTCCTGCCGCTGATGCCCGCCCTGTCGATGATCGCCCGCCGTCTGCCCTTCTACCGTCCAATTCCCATCCACACCCTGGTCAGCCAGCACCGCGACGGCCGCGTCATCGGCGCCGTCGTCCGCCGCTTCGGCATCATGCCCATCCTCGGCTCATCCACCCGAGGCGGAACAGCCGCCTTGCGCAACCTGCTGGCCGTCCTGCGGCAAGGCGAGCATGTCGGCATCACCCCGGACGGCCCGCAAGGCCCCCGCCATGTCGCCGCCTCCGGCGTGGCGCATCTCGCCGCCCTGACCGGCGTGCCGATCCTGCCGTGCGCCGCGCGCACCAGCCGGCGCATCTCGCTCGACACCTGGGACCGCATGCCGGTCCCGCTGCCCTTCGGCCGTGGCGGCATGGTCTGCGGCCCCGCCATCCAGCTCAGCCGTCACGCCGGCAAGGACGCCATCCCCGCCATTACGGACGCGCTCAACCAGGCCGCTGCCCGCGCCGACACGCTCTGTCCGGCATGACCGCAGCCCTGTTGTCCGCCGGTTGGACA
>CAXTXZ010000449.1:0-2167 GCA_964248015.1 uncultured Rhodopila sp.
AGGAGGATGGCATGGCGCAACCGCGACCGAACACGCCACGGATGACGTTTGAGCAGTTCTTGGATTGGCAACGGCATCAGGAAACCAGGCACGAGTTCATTGACGGCGTGCCGGCGGCAATGGCGGGCGGAACCGAGGCTCATAACGTTATCCAGGGAAACCTGTTCGCCGTCGCGCTAACCAAACTGCGAGGCGGTGCTTGCCGCCCGTTCTCGTCCGACATGCTGGTGCGTACGGGAACCGGGAAGGGGCGTTACCCGGACATGACCGTCGATTGCGGCGCGCGGAACCCCGCAAACTTGGTGGCGCCGCGGCCGGTGGCGGTTTTCGAGGTGCTGTCTCCCGAGACGCAACGCGAGGACCGGACGCTCAAGCTGGCCGACTATAACGCCACGCCCTCCATCGCCCACTACGTGCTGGTCGAGCCGTCCCAGCCGCTGATCCACATCTATAGCCGCGGCCCCCACGGCGATTTCCTGCTACGTCCGCGAGAAATCCAAGGACTGGATGAAAACGTTGAACTTGCCGCTGTCCCCCTCACGCTGACAATGGCCGAAATCTACGAAGGCCTGGGTTTCGATCCTGGGGACTCCGCTCCGTCCCAATAAGGACCGTGCCAGCCGACACAGTTCCATAGCTGAAGGGAAACCCATGCCCGCGTCCTTTCCGGTCACCGAGCACGTCGTGAAAACGGCAAGGCACACGACGTTCTACCTCGCTTGCGGCGCCGAGGATGCGCCGGCCATCGTCTTCATCCACGGCTGGCCGGAGCTGTCGGTCAGTTGGCGGCGCCAGCTTCCGGTGTTCGCGGCCCTCGGCTTCCGCGCCATCGCGCCCGACATGCGCGGCTACGGGCGCTCAAGCGTCCATCCCCGCCACGAGGATTACGCCCTCGGGCAAGCAGTCGCGGACATGCTGGAACTGCTTGACGCGCTTGGCCGCGAGCGTGCCGTCTGGGTTGGCCACGACTGGGGCAGCCCCGTGGCCTGGAGCATGGCGAGCCACCACCCCGGGCGTTGCTTCGCCGTCGCCAACCTCTGCGTCCCCTACGTCCCGCGTGGCTTCGCCCCCGCCACCGTCATCCCGCTGGTGGACCGCTCGATCTACCCCGAGGCTGAATTTCCCGCCGGCCAGTGGGAGTACATGCTTTTCTACGAGGAGAACTTCGCGGCCGCCTGCGCGGCCTTCGACGCCAACCCGCTCAGTTTCGTCAAGGCGGCTTTCCGGGCGGGATCGCCCGCCGGCCAGGGCAAGCCCGCGCGCACCGCCCATGTCCCGCGCGCCCGCGGCTGGTTCGGCGCGGCGGGGCAGGCGCCCGATGTCCCCCTGGACAGCCTCGTGCTCACCGAGGAGGACCTGCACCGCTACGCCTCCGCCCTGCGGCGCAACGGCTTCTTCGGACCCTGTTCCTGGTACATGAACGGGGGACGCAACATGGCCTTCGCCGCCCAGGCCGCGAACAACGGCGCGTTGGGCATGCCGACGCTCTTCCTGCACGGGGAATACGACTACACGTGCCAGAGCGTCACGTCCCGTCTGTCCGAACCGATGCGCCAGGCCTGCGCCAACCTCACCGAGGTCGTCGTGCGATCCGGCCACTGGATGGCGCAGGAGAAGCCGGCGGCGGTCAACGCCGCGCTGGCGAAGTGGCTGGCGACGCACGTGGCGGAGGCATGGCCCCAAGCCTGAGGGAACTTCCCAAGGCCCCTCTGCTGCCCCGGACAACGGCTTGTGCCCACGCCGCCGCGGGCGTTCGTTGACTTCATCAAGGCATGAACCAGCCCATCCTGATGTTTGCCGCCCCTGCCGCTTGTTCACCCTTGTGACGCCGATGATGAAAGCTCCGGGCCATTCGGCTGGACCAAGAGTGATGTCCGGCTGAGGCGGCTTCGGCCACGGTTAGCGGCCGGGCCATTCCATGGGTCAAACCGGCACGTGGATGCGCCCGTCGAACAGCCGCCGCGCCGTGCGATAGAACGCGCCGCTATGCGCCGTCCAGGCCCCGTCCGAACCGCGCGTGACCTCCGCGCCAACCGTCAGGATGCCGGATGGCATGCCGATGCGGATCGGCCCTCGCGGCTCCGCCAGCAAGGCCCGCTGCGCCAGCGTGCCCGTGGTGCGCGCCGCCCCCGCGGTGGCGAGCGGCCCGGGGACCCGGCAGGGGGCG
>CAXTXZ010000449.1:2177-3926 GCA_964248015.1 uncultured Rhodopila sp.
TACCGATGCGAATCGTCCCGGCCGGCTCCGCCACCATCGCCTCGTGCGCCAGTGTCCCGTCGATCCGCGCCGCCACCGCGGTGCATAAGGAGGACGTCACCGGCAGGGCGCGGTGCGGCTGCCCGTTCGAGATGAACCGGGCGGTAAGGTCGATGCCCGCCGCCTCGATGGCCTCCCCCGACAACGTCATCGCCCGCATCGGCGGCGCGACGAAACCGACCGCTGGCGATCCCTTGCCGCGCCCGGCCTCCTGCTCGTCCCTGGCCAGTCCCATTGCCACGGCGGCGGCCCGGCGGATGCTCTCCAGCCGCTTCAGCACGGCATGGTCGGCGTCCAGCGCCTCGGGCAGTTCGGTGCCGTCCAGCCCGATGTCGCGGGCGCGCGCCAGGACGCACGGCTTGGCGGCATCCACCATCGACACCTCGATCGGCCCAAGGCCCTCGACCTCCAGCGTGTCCAGCGCGCGCCCCGTCGGCAGCAGCCGTCCGGTGCCGGCGCCGCCGGGCGAAAGGAAATCCAGCCGGATCGGCGCGCCGGTCCCGGCCACCCCAGGGATCGCCAGGTCGCCGTCCACCGCCGCGCGCCCCTCCGCGACCGGGAATGTCGAGTGAATGACCTTGCGGGTGTTGGTGTTGAAGATCCGCACCAGGGCGGTGTCCCCGTTCGGCCGGACCAGCCCCTCGTCCACCGCGAACGGCCCGACCGCCGAGGACATGTTGCCGCAGTTGCCCCTGTAATCGACCGCCGCCTCGCGGATCTGCACCTGGGCAAAGGTGTAATCGATGTCCGCGTCCGCTCGCTCCGAGGGCGACAGCACGCAAACCTTCGACAATGACGACAGGCCCCCGCCCATGCCGTTCAACTGCCGCCCGTTGGGATCGGGGCTGCCCATCGCCGCCAGGAACACCGAATCCCACGCCCCGCGCTCCGGCAAGTCCCGCAGATGGAACATCACCGCTCGGCTGGTGCCGCCACGCATGAAAACGGCGGGAAGCGCGATCAACGGCATGACGAAACCCTCCTGGCGCGAAGCCGGCACTGTATCACGCCAACGCGCGAAGCCGGAAACCCCCGCTCAAGGGCCGCAACGGATGAACCCCGAGCGCCCGGGCATTGGCCCACAGGTTGTACGGGCTGACCAGAAGCTGGCTGGCCGTCCAGATCCCCACCGCATGCCAGGGATCAGCCGGCCGCAGCAAAAGCACGCCGCCGCACAGCACGACCAGGGTCGCCAGGTTGCCATACAGCGTGTACCGCGCCTGCCCGGCCGCGACCAGCGCGACGCCCGAGGGGAACATCAGGGTCAGCAGCGCCATCAGCGCCACCAGCGGCACCGCCGCGTGGCCTGATGCGCTCCAGTCCGGACCCATCACCACCGCCACGATCTGCGTCAGGCCAAGCATCAGCATCCCGCACAGCGGCAGCACGCCGACGACGCTCAGGCGCAGCCAGTGGTCCACCTGGGCCAGCATGGTCCGCCGGTCGTGCTGGTGTCGCGACAACGCCGGCAGCATGAGCCGCCAAAGGGCCGTGAACGTCAGTTCCCGCACGGTGTCGACCAAGCGGAACGCCAGATGCACCTGCCCAAGCACCGCAGCCCCGGCGAAACCCCCGATCAGGACGGCGAACAGCCGGTAGCGCGCGATCAGCACCAGAGTGGAGGCAGTCAGCGGCAGGCCGACGCCCAGCAGCGAACGCAGCGCCACGCGGGCCAGGCAAGGGGCTGGCGTCCAGCCCCGGCTCGCCAGC
>CAXTXZ010000450.1:0-3909 GCA_964248015.1 uncultured Rhodopila sp.
GGTCAACGGCCGCTGGCATCTTATTGATTTGGCGCGTAGCCGCCACGCCAACCCTTACGCGCATACCGGTCAGTCCTTCGGACCGCCGGTATCATTCCTGAAGGTGATGCCAGCGCCTGGATCAAATAAAAGGGGGCGCCTTTCAGCGCCCCCTGACCCACGGCCGGCAAGCGAAACCTACCGGATGATGATTTCAACACGCCGGTTCTGCGGCTCCCGCACGTTTGGCCCGGTCGCGACGAGCAAGTGGGTCTCGCCGAACCCCTGTATGGCAATGGACCCTTTCGGAACGCCATCCTTCACCAGTTCCGCGGCAACCGTCTGGGCGCGGCGAATGGACAGGCCCTGGTTATAGCGCGGCGTGCCGGAGGTGTCGGTGTATCCGTTCACCTCGATCTGGGTGAACTGCACCTTGGTGGAGTTCGCGGCGGCTTCCGCCACGATCTGGCGGGCACGTTCGGTCAGGACAGCCTTGTCCCAGTCAAAGAACACCAGATAGGAGCGGGAAACAGGCGAGGCCGGAACAGGCGCCGCCGCCGGCGCCATTGGGGCTGGCGCGGGAGTGCCGAACGCATAACGGAGGCCGACCATGATGGTGTGGTTGAAGTCGTCACTCAGCCTGAGCGTCGCGGGCGTGGCCACGGCGCCAGTGACTGCCGTGGCGCCATATTTACGGTTGCCAATAATCCCCATGAAGCGATAGTCGGCGGTGAACGCAAGCCCGGGCACCGAGGCGATGGGAAACGCCCCGCCCAGGATAGCCTGGTAAGCGGGCCGGCCGAAACTGTCGGTTCTTGCCCGCGCGAAGGCCGGAGTGCCCGCCCCTGTGTAAAGGTTGCGTTCCTGTGTCCACTGGTAGCCGATGCCGACGCCAGCATAAGGCTGGAACGCCGTGGTCAGGCCAACGACGTCGTACAGCACGTTGAACATCGCGCCGTATTTCTGTTCCTGGCCACCCGAACCGCCACCGCTGAACGTGTTGTAACGGTAGGTGCCTTCGACTTCGGCTCGCAACCCAAACGGAAGCTGATAGCCGAAGCTGAGATCGGCGGCCGGGCCCACACGCGGCTTCAGGCGCCCGCCGATCTGGCCAGGGAAGCCTCGCCGGGAGAGTTCCGAACTCTCATCATGCATGATATTCACACCGGCGTCGGCGCCGATATAAAATCCCTGAAGCGGCGCTTGGGCGTTTGCCGCGACTGGCAGGGCCAGCATCGTCGCTGCCACCAAACTATTGCGGAATTTCATTCAATCTCTCCTTGCCTGCAGCTCCCGAGCGGAGACCAACCCCGAACCTGACGCTCGCTCGCGTTTTCACTGCACAACCATAGCGACCTAATATACCGATGACGAGGGGCGCGGCATCGATCCAGCCACACTGTTGCAGTGAAACCACAGTCAGTTTGGCCAGAAGGGGCCGGATCAATGGCGGAAGAGAGCAGGAGTCGAACCTGCCCAGGACCGCTCTGCAGCCCTAACCGGGTTTGAAGTCCGGCCGACCCACCGGGGCCGCTTCTCCTCCGTCGCCTGGTGACCTTGTACTAACGCATCCCCGTGTCACCGCAACTGGGCGATGAAACCGGCCTCGTCGGCATCTTCCACGCACCGGCAATCAAGGAACAGCCGTCCCTGCGTGATGCGTCCAATCACTGGCCGCGCCAGCGACCGCAGCGCAAGCGCAACCTGTTCGGGCGACTTGCCGCCAACCGTGACAGCCGCGGATGGCAGCAGGTCAACCGGCAGCGCGCCGGAGCCGATCTGGCTGCGGCATGCTTCGACAGACACTTCCCGATCGGGAAAACGCGCGGCGACAGCCCCTTGCAGCCGCGTCGCCGTGGCCCGGATCGCCGCCTCCGGCCGGGTCAGCAGGCGCAGCGCCGGCAGGTGCTCAGCCAGGCGGTCAGGATCAAGGTAAAGCCGCAACACCACTTCCAGGGCCGCGAGACGCGCCTTGTCGAGCCGCAAGGCACGCTTCAGGGGATTCCGGTTGATCAGGGAAATCACGGCTTTATTACCCACGATCAGCCCAGCTTGCGGACCACCCAGAAGCTTGTCGCCCGAGAAGGTGACCACGTCCGCGCCAGCGCCCAACGCTTCGCGCGGGGTTGTTTCATGCGGCAAGCCCCATCGCGCCAGGTCCACGAGGCTGCCGCTGCCCAGGTCATCGATCAGCGGCAGGCCGGCGCCATGGGCGATCCGGCTCAAGGCTTCAGTGGGCACGGCGGCGGTGAAGCCGACGATGGCGTAGTTCGCCTGGTGCACGCGCATCAGCGCCGCTGTCTCCGGGCTGATCGCATCGACATAGTCGCGCGGGTGGGTGCGGTTCGTGGTGCCCACTTCCTTCAGGATGGCGCCGGCGCGGCTCATGATGTCGGGCACCCGGAAGGCGCCGCCGATCTCGATCAGCTCGCCACGCGACACCGGCACCTCCTTGCCCAGCGCCAGGGTGTTGAGGACCAGCATGACGGCGGCGGCGTTGTTGTTCACCACGGTCGCGGCCTCGGCGCCGGTCAGCGCGCGCAGCAACCCTTCAACGTGAGTATCGCGCTCGCCGCGCTGGCCGGTTTCGAGGTCGTATTCCAGGTTGGGGGCGCCGCACAAAGCCTCTGCCGCCGCCGCCGCGGCCTCGGGCGGCAGCGGCGCTCGGCCCAGGTTGGTGTGCAGCACCGTGCCGGTCATGTTGAACACCGGGCGTTGCGTGCGCGCGAGGCGGCGGGCCAGCGCATCGGCGGCCTGATTGATCAGGTCCGAGGCAGGGATGTGGAACGCCTGCCGGGCACGGTGCCCGGCCAGCAGGTCGCGCAGCGCAGCCGTCACGGAGGTTCGGCCAAAACGGGACAGCAGCGCCGCTGCCCGCGGATCGCGCAGCAGGGCATCGACGGACGGAAGCGGGCTGATTTGTCGGGACATATGGGCTACATCTGGACTTGATGCCCGACGGAGCAAGCCTGCCATGCCGATACCGACCCTGACGACGCCGCGCTGCCTGCTGCGCGCCATCCGCGCCGACGACTGGGACAGCTACGCCGCGATGGCGGGGGACCCGGCGGTGAGTCAGTTCCTGGGCGGCGCTCCACTGACACGTGAGCAGGCCTGGACCTCAATGGAAACCATGCTCGGCCAGTGGGCGCTACGCGGCTACGGCCGCTTCGCCGTCGAGGTGAACGGCCACTTCGCCGGGCGCGTCGGCATCCTGCATCCCGTGGACTGGCCGGAACCGGAACTGGCCTGGACCCTGGCCCCGCCGTTCTGGGGAAAGGGCTTGGCGACCGAAACCGCTTCGCATGTCCGCGCTTGGGCGTTCGCAACCTTTGGCTGGCCCCGGCTGGTCAGCTTCATTCATCCGGACAACGTCCGTTCGATGCGGGTGGCGGAGAAGCTTGGCGCTGTCCGCGACGGCGTCGCCACGCTGCGCGGCACGACCGTGCCACGATGGGTCCACCCGGCGCCGGGCCATGGCGTCCTGGCATGACATTGGCTGGAAGTGACGGCTGGTTAGATCCAGCCATCACCATCCGAAGGCGGCTACGACCCGCCCTAGGACGACTGCCGCCGCAGGAAAGCAGGGATTTCAAATCCTGCCTCTTCCGCCGCGGGCTGGTGCACCGCCACCCGCGTGTCGTGATGGTCATCAACGGACGGCTCCCGGCGCGCCTGCTGCGATGATTGTGAAGCCGCGCCGGCGGAGGCGACCGGCCGCCAGAACGGCCGCGTCACCGCGCTGAACAGGCTGGAACGCGATGGCTCGGGTCCAGCTTGGGTAGGTTGAGCGGAGACGGTGACAGGTGGCTGCGGATCGGTGAACAGGCCGGAACGCGCGCCCGCCGCGCCGGAAGCCGGATGGCCCGGCAGCCGACGTTGCGCGACGGGCTTTGGCTGCGCCGCGGCGGCTGCCGCCGGTTGCATCAC
>CAXTXZ010000451.1:0-3889 GCA_964248015.1 uncultured Rhodopila sp.
CCTGGTACGGCACCTTCAGGCCGGACACCCGCTCGACCGAGGCGATCACCTGCAGCACCGAGTGCCCCGCCCCATTGCCCAGGTTCCAGGCAAACGAGCCATGCTCCAGCCGCTCGACCGCCAGAAGATGCGCCTGCGCGAGATCGGACACATGCACATAGTCGCGGATGCACGTGCCGTCCGGCGTCGGGTAGTCGTCGCCAAACACGTCCAGCGCGGCCCTGCGGCCAAGCGCCGCGTCGATCACCAGCGGCACCAGATGCGATTCCGGCCGATGGTCCTCCCCCAGCCGCCCGGCGGGATCAGCCCCGGCTGCGTTGAAGTACCGCAGGCAGGCCGAGCGCAGGCCATGCACCTGCCCAGCCCAGCGCAGCGCCCGCTCGATCATCCACTTGCTGTCGCCATAGGCCGATTGCGGATCAACAGGCGCGTCCTCGGGGATCGGCGCGTCGCCCGCGACGTTGAACAGCGCGGCGGTTGAGGAAAACACGAACCGCGTCACCCCATGCCGCACGCAGCCATCGATCAGCCGGATGCCGTTCGCCGCGTTGTCCAGCAGGTAGCGCATCGGCATCCGCATGCTTTCGCCAACCTGCGACAGCGCCGCGAAATGCAGCACCGCGTCCCACGGCCCGTCCGCCAGCGCCGCGTCGATCGCCGCCCCGTCCGCGAGGTCGGCCTGAACCAGCGCCGCCCCCGCCGGCACGGCGCCGCGATGGCCGGTGCGGAAGCTGTCCAGCACCGTCACCTGGTCGCCCCGGTCCAGCAGGGCGGCGACTAGGTGACTGCCAACATAACCGGCGCCGCCGGTAACCAGGAAACGTCGAGCCGCCATGCGCTACCCCCGAAAATACGCCTTGTAGCGGCGGTGATACGCCGCCCCGTCAGCCTCACCGGACCGCAGATGCTCACGTGTATCCACCCGTGTCAGCACCGTACCGATAACCTTGGCGTGGGCGTCGCGCAGCACCTCCAGCGCGTGCAGCAAGGTCTTCGTCCGGGTGGAGCGCCAGCGCACGCACATCAGCACCGCGTCGGACAGGCCGGCCGCGACACGCGCTTCCGTCAGCGCCTCCACCGGCGGCGTGTCCAGCAGGATCAGGTCGTACTCGTTGCGCGCTTCCGCCAGCAGGCGGCGCATCGCATCCGACAGGAACAACGCCAGGACGTCGGCGCCCGCCGTGCCCGCCTTGCCCATCTTGCCCGCCGTGATGTAGCCCATGGTCGTCACCGGATCGTCCTGCACGGTGTCGCGCCAGTCCACCTCGCCCCGCAGGACGTCCAGCAGCCCCGGCTGCGGCTGGCCCCCCAGGCGGCGGCGGAACGACGGCTGGCGCACGTCGCACTCGATCACCAGGACACGCTCGCCGCCCGCCTGCGCGGATCGCCCCATCGACAGCGCCAGCACCGACTTGCCCTCGGCCGGGCGGGCCGCCGTGACCGTGATGACCTTCGGCCGGTCCGCGTCCAGGCACACCGAGGCGCGCAGGGACCGGATCTGCTCGGCATAGGCGGTCAGCGGCCGGCGGGCGGCGTATTCGTGGATCTGCAAATGGCCCAGGGCGCGCTTGCGGACCTCGGGGACCAGCGCGAAGCAGGGCAGGCCGGTGACGGACCGGATGGCGTCGCCGCCGCGCACGGTGTCGTCGGCAAGCTGCATGACGTACACCAGCAGCAGGCCCAGGAACACGCCCGCCGCCGCCGCCGCCGCCATGTCCTGCGCCGTGCGCGGATAGCTCGGCTGGGCCGGCGGCAGCGCCTGGGTGATCTCGTGCGCCTCGGGGAACTCGATCGAGGTCTGGTGCGCGGTCTGCTGGATGGCTTCCAGCACGGCCGAGAGTTGCGAACGGGCGGCATCCAGGTCGCGCGTCATCGCATTCAGCGGGATGCTGTCGCGCGCCGTCTGATCGGCCGCCCTTTGCGCTTCATGCAGGTTCAGCTCCAGCGTCGTCACCCGGTCCGAGGCGGCGCGCTGCTCCGCCTCGATCGAGGCGACAACCCGCGCGACTTCCGCCGCCAGGGCACGCTGGCCCTCGGCGTGCTGCCGAGCCAGGCCCTGCGCCTCGGGATGGGCGGAGCCGAGGCGAGCCTGCTGCGATTGTATCTGCGCCGCAAGCTGATCCTGCTGCGCCCGCGCTTGCACCACGGACGGCGCGACCGCCGCCTGTGCCGCCGCCCCCTTGCCGCCCCGCGCGGCGTCCAGCCTGGCATCCGCGCTGGCCCGCTCCCCCAGCGCCTTCACCAGGTCTTCCGACAGGCGGGTGATCTGCTCGGTGTCGGTGCCCGCATGGATGCCGTGACTCAGGCCATGTTCCGCCTGGTAGTTGGATATCCTTTCCTCGGAGCGCTGCACCAGGCGGCGCAGTTCCCTGGCCTGCGCGTCCAGGTGCGCGGTGCCTTGCTCGATCTTCTGGTACTTGTCGGCGTACAGCCCCTTGATGTAGGCATCCATCGCGTTGTTCACCGCCGCCGCCGCGACCATCGGGTCGTCGGCGACAAAGGTGACCTCGACGATATGCGAAAACCGCGCCGGGCTGGCGTGCAGCGACGCCTGAACCGCCAGCAGCGTCGTGTTGTAGGTGGGATCGAGAGCCGGCCCGTAGACCGGTTCGGCCGGCGCGTCGTCATCCATCTCCAGCATCTGGCGCAGCGCGGCGACCATCGACCGCAACACGCCGGGCGGGCGCAGGGCAGGGTTGAACATCGGGTTGTCGAACAGCCGGCCGCGCTGGGCGACCTGCTCGGCGATCCGCAGGCTTTGCAGCATCTCCGCCTGCGTCGCCATGGTCGCCTCGGTCACCGGGTCCGTCCGCATCATGCTTTCCAGTTCCCGCGACTGGTACTGGCTGGCCTGGTACACCAGCGCGCCGCTCGCGGTGTAAAGCGGCGTGGCCTGGCGCAGCATCACGAAGGCGCACAACGGCACCAGCAGGATCGTGGCAAGCAGCGTCCACCGCCGTTGGCGCAACGCCGGCAGGAGGTCAGGCAGGTTGTCCCGCCAGGGCTTGGGAGTTTGATCAGGATCGGGTGGCCGGCTGCCCCAAAAAGGCAGGATCGGCCTTCCGGCCTGCTCGACGGGACTGTCTGGCATCCGTGATGTTCGGCCTCTTGGTCGTGTTCAGACGGTCTTCACCTGCCAGGGAACGTCGGAGGCCGCATTGTTACGCGCGAAAGGGTTAAGATCTCGCTAACGCGCGCCGCATTCAACATCTGCGTTACCGCCGACACGCGCCAGAAAATTCGTATGCGCGTTAACCTTTGGTTAACCATCGCGGGGTATGGTCTGGGTGCGCCGGAAACACGGCGCATTGCGATCATAACCCTAAAACAGGGTTTCCTTTGCGAATATTCGCTTGCTTCGCTTGCTTCCTGCTGGTCGCGGCCTGCTCGCCAGGACGCGACCTGCCGGACCTCCCGCCCATCACCCCCAGCGCCTACCAGCTTGGCCCCGGAGACGTCGTCCGCCTGATCACCTTTGGCGAGGACTCGCTGACCGCCGAGTTCCGCGTCAGCGACAGCGGCACCATCGCCATGCCGCTGATCGGCACGGTCCACGCGTCGGGCCTTTCGCCGGACATGCTCGCCGCCCATGTCACGGAGGCGCTGGTGAAGAAAAACCTGCTGCGCGCGCCCTCGGTGTCCGCCGAGATCATCGCCTACCGGCCGATCTTCGTGCTGGGCGAGGTCAGCAAGCCCGGCCAGTACCCGTATCAGCCCGGCATGACCGTGGTCACCGCCGCCGCCGTCGCCGGCGGCTTCACCTATCGCGCCGTCAAGGACTATGCTGCCATCGTCCGCGCCCAGGATGGTTCCGCCATTGAGGGGAAAGCAACCCGGCAAAGCTTCGTCCAGCCGGGTGACGTCATCACCATCTTCGAGCGCAGGTTTT
>CAXTXZ010000452.1:0-3868 GCA_964248015.1 uncultured Rhodopila sp.
CTTCGACAAGGCGGTGGATTTCGGCTGGTTCTACTTCCTGACCAAGCCGATCTTCTACGCGCTGGATTTCTTCAACAGCGTGCTGGGCAATTTCGGCCTGGCGATCATGCTGTTCACCGTGCTGGTGAAGGCGTTGTTCTTCCCGCTGGCGAACTACTCGTACCGCTCCATGAGCAAGATGAAGCTGCTGGCGCCGAAGATGACCGCGCTGCGGGAGCGCCTGAAGGACGAGCCGCAGAAGATGCAGCAGGAGATGATGGGGCTTTACAAGACGGAGAAGGTCAATCCCGCCTCGGGCTGCCTGCCGATGATCGTGCAGATCCCGGTCTTCTTCTCGTTGTACAAGGTGATCTTCGTCACCATAGAGATGCGCCAGGCGCCGTTCTTCGGCTGGATCCACGACCTGTCGCAGGTCGATCCCACCAACGTGTTCAACCTGTTCGGGCTGATCCCGTTCAATCCGGCGAACTATGTCCCGCTGCTGCACCTGGGGGCGTGGCCGCTGATCATGGGCTGCACGATGTTCCTGCAACAGAAGATGAACCCGCCGCCGCCGGACCCGGTGCAGGCCAAGCTGTTCCAGTTCATGCCGATCATCTTCACCTTCATGATGGCGAAGTTCCCGGCCGGGCTGATCATCTACTGGAGCTGGAACAACACGCTTTCGGTGGCGCAGCAATGGCTTATCCAACGCCGCACCGCCCTGGCCAAGCCGTCGCTGGCGCGCACGTGACTGCCCTGCCCTCGCGTGGCAGGTCCGCGTGAGCGGCCACGGCGACAAGGCGGCGCTCGCCCTGGAGGCTGGAGCGCCGGACGCTGCGGGCCTGAAGGATGGGGCGCTGGAGGCTGGGGCGCTGGAGGCTGGGCGCCTGCTGTTCGCCGCCGAGTGCCGGTTCTTCTTCGGCGCCCAGAAATTGGAGCAGTTGCCGCCGCTGGCCGGGACCGAAATCGCCTTCGCCGGGCGCTCGAACGTCGGCAAGTCGTCGCTGCTGAACGCGCTGACCGGACGCAACGCGTTGGCGCGCGTTTCCTCCGAGCCGGGGCGGACGCGGCAGCTCAACTTCTTCGACCTTGGCGGCCGGCTGGTCCTGGTGGACATGCCGGGCTACGGCTATGCCCGCGCGTCCAGGGACATCAAGGCCGACTGGCAGGGCATGATGTTCGACTACCTGCGCGGCCGGCCGACGCTGCGCCGCGTCATGCTGCTGCTGGACGCGCGGATCGAACTGAAGCAGGCTGACCACGACGTGATGGGCCTGCTCGACCGGGCCGCGGTGAGCTTCCAGCTTGTGCTGACCAAGACCGACAGCGTGAAGCCAGGCCCGCTCGGGCGCAAGATCGAGGAAGCCGAGGGGCTTGCGCGTTCGCACGCGGCGGCTCATCCGGAGATACTGCCGACCAGCAGTGAAACCGGGGACGGCATTGCCGCGCTACGGGCAGAACTGGCCGGGCTTGCGGATTGATGGCCAGGGGCCTCCGGGCGGGATAGGCTTGCGCCGAGGCTGTCACGCTCCAGGCCCTGGGGCACATTCCGGGACCGTGGGAAGGAAGGAAACCAAAAATGGCCAAGCGAACCGCTCCCCCGGTGCGTGAGCCGGACGAACTTGACACGCTGCTGATCGAGCTGGCGTCCACTGTCCTGAGCGACCACTTCTTTGATCCGGATCGCGAGCAGGCCTACAAGGCCGCGTTGTCCGCCACTCGGCTGTCCGGCGCCGCCGGCGTGCCGTTGGAGGAGTACGCGATGGATCTGCCGGAGGGCGAATGCACCGTCCGGCTGGAGGCGCTGAAAACCTGGACCACGTTCCGCGTCCGGTTTTCCGGGGACGGCTTCGACACCGCGATCGAGGGCGCCTGGAGCTTTGAGCGCGAGGAACTGCGTCCGGCCGCCGTGGTCGCCCGCGCCGGCAAGGCGGAGCTGATCGAAAGCGCCGCCGACAACCTGATGGACGAACTGGCCGGGCTGGACCTCAGCGACGAGGAGGCCGAGAACATGATGGAGCTGCTGGAGGACGACTCCCCCGCGCCGCTGATCGGCGATGACCCGAAGGAGCCGCCGCCGCCGACGGGACTGGAGCGGAACCGCGTCAAGGCGATCGCCAAGCGAATGGCCCGCATGCCTGAGCCGGAGATCGGGCTGGAGGACCGCTCCTGGCTGGAGCAGACGCCGCAGACGCTGCCGGTGATCACCGAGAACCTGATCGCGGCGGCGGCGGAGCCGGAAGGGGCGCGCGACGACAGGCTTGTGACGGCTTACCTGCGGATGCTGCCGTTGCAGCTTGAACTGGTCCGCTATCGGCATGACCGCGGGTGGGCGTGGGCGACGCGCATGCTGGACGACTACCAGCAACGGCTGATCGCCGTGGGAGAGGCCAAGACGATCCCCAACGAAGACTGGTTCACCATGGCGGCGGCGCTGTCCGAGGCCCGCGTGCCGGTGTCCGACGAGGTGCAGACAAAGCTGGCGGAGGCGGGATTCAAGGATGAGGACGCCGGCATCCCGCCTGAGGAGCTTCTGGGGACGTTGCGCGGGTTCCTGGGCGAGCTGTCGGACATGGTGTCCTCGCCGTTCGAGGTGATGGAGACGATCCAAAGCTCCGGCGCGATGATGCCGGCGACGCTGCGCAGCTTCATCGCGACGGAACTGTCGCTGTCGCCGCATGCGGTGCTGCGGGACGCGGTGCCGCTGATCCTGCTCGACGGCGACGCCACGGTGCGGCGCCACGCCGCGGCGGCGCTGGAACAGGCCGCCGGCCCCGAGACACTGTCGCCGGACGCGCTGCGGCGGACGATCGCGGTGCGCAACTGGCTGCCTCCGGCGGATCGGCCGGCGGTTGACGGCGCGGTGCGCAAGGCGCGTCTCGCGGGGGTGGAGACCGGGGCCTGGCCTCGGGCCATGGCCGACACGGAATTCCATGCCACGATGGTGGACGGATCGGGCGCGCAGAGCATCCTGGCGGTCAGCCGCTCGGGGAAGAAGGGCCTGTTCGGCGGGCTGTTGCTGCGGCACGGCACGGGGGTCGTGGATGCCTGGGTGGAGGAGGACCTGCCGCGCGCCAAGATCTCGCGCCTGCTGAAGGAAGCGTTGCTGGGGGCGGTCTTCACGCGGGTGGAGAAACCCTTCGTTGACCTGGTGGTGCAGCATGCCATCGCATCCGGCGCGGCGGGCGACACGACCCCGCCGAGCGCGCTGCTTTGGGTGGCGGAGCGGGTTGGCGGCTCGGAGTGGCAGGATCGCAAGCTGGACATCGCGGCCGAGGCCGAACGGATGTTTGGGAACCTGGACCCCAGCGACCGGACGGAGGCAGGGACCGAGGCGCTGCATGAACGCGGCCTGAAATGGATGACGAGCGATCCGCTCATGTCGTCCTGGTACGAGGATGGGCCGGGCGTTCGGGAGGCGTTGGGCCAGGTGCAGCGTGACGATCACGCCGCCCTGCTGGATGTGACGTTGAACCAGGTCCTTCAGCCCAACCGCATGGCGTGGGCCGAGCGGTTCCTGCTGATGGCGCTGTGGAGCGAGAGTTCGGCGGAGGCGAAGCACCGCAACCGGGCGCGTGACCTTGTTGTCGTGGCGCATGCGCTGGCGGGCGACGGGCCGCTCGGCGCGATCCCGATCATGGCGTTGATCGCGTTGCAGACGGTGCGGGAGACGCTGGAGGGCGGCTGGTAGGCTGGCCGACTGCCGGGGCGTGAGGCTGCCGGGTGAGGCGTGACGGGATGGCTGGTCCTTGCCTGCCGCGTGGGCCGGCGCTTTACGCGGGTCGTGGCCGGAGCGTGCTCGGCTGGAGGCTGGGGGTTGAAGCGCCTTGGGACGCAGGGGCACCGGACAGCAGCGCGCTGGCGCTGTTGTTGAGCGCGTCGATGC
>CAXTXZ010000453.1:0-3866 GCA_964248015.1 uncultured Rhodopila sp.
CGGGAACGGGGACCGCGGTACCCTCTGTGGGCGGATCGGGCAGCGCGCGCCCTGCTGAGTGCGGTGCCGGACGGGGCGCTGACCGCGGCGACGCTGTCGAGCGGCAGCGGCGAGGGCCTGGGCTGGTCCGAGGGCGCGCGGGGCGACATCTGGCACTGGGTACGGCTCGACGGCGGCGCGGTCGCCGCCGCCTTCGCGCGGGACCCGGCGTGGCTGCACTGGCCCGTGCTGGAAGCTGCCGCGGCGGGCAGCGCGGTCGGCGACGTGCCGCTCATCGCGGCCAGCATCGGCGGGAGCTGCTCGGGGGTGGATTTGTGAGGGCGAGACCGTGCCGACGTGGCGCCTCGTGGGCCGCCCGCGCCGCCGCGGGGCCGCGGGCGGGCCGGGGGCGCCCCCGGGCAACCCTGCCCGCAGCGGGTGGGGCTGGGCGGGGGGGATGGCGAAGCGTTCGGCGATGCGGGCAAAGGCGCGGTCGGCGGCGAAGGCCATGGGGCGGCCGGCGTAGGCAAGCGCCAGACGTTGCCGCAGCCAGTCCAGGCTGCCGGCTCCGCCGTCGTTGTCGATGAGGTCGTCGGCCTCCCGGCAGAAGGCGTAGAGGGCGATGGCGGGATCGCGTATCGCGGCGGGCAGCAAGCGCGACGCGGCGTGGAAGCTTTTCGATCCACCGAGCAGCATCGCTCGGCAGGCCTGCATGTCGGCCGCTTCCGAGTCAGGGCCAGCCTGGCAGTCCCATAGCTTCAGGCCCGAGCTTGTCGCGGCCATCTGGTTCCAGGCGCTCATGCACGGGTTACAGGCACGGACCCGTCCCTGGCAAAGGGATAGGCTGGCAGCGCTTGCCAGCCGGCGCGACGGCTGGGCGGCATCAGATCCATGTCAAACGGCAGCGGCATGCGGCACCACTCGATCCAGTACTTTGGCGGAGGAGAGAACGCCCGGCACGCCCGCCCCCGGATGCGTGCCGGCGCCAACCAGGTACAGCCCGGCGATAGCCTCGCTGCGGTTATGGGGGCGGAACCAGGCGCTTTGCAGCAGCACCGGCTCCAGCCCGAACGCGGCGCCGTGCAGGGAACAAAGCCGGTCCTGGAAATCGAGCGGCGTCAGGATCTTCGACGTGACGACGTGCTTGCCGAGGCCTGGGAGGATGGTGGACGCCAGGCGCGCCTCGATTGCCTGGCGGTAGGGTTCGGCGGTCGTTGCCCAGTCGGTGTCGCCTTGCAGGTTCGGCACCGGCGACAGGACGTAGAAGGCGTCGCAGCCGGGAGGGGCGACCGAGGGATCGCTTGCCGTGGGACGATGGAGGTAGAGGGAAAAGTCCTCGGCCAGCACCTTGCGCTTGAAGATGTCCCGCAGCAGTTCGCGGTATCGAGGCCCGAGGACGATGGTGTGATGCTGCACATCGGGGTAATGCCGGTCCGTGCCGAAATACCAGACGAACAGCCCCATCGAGTAGCGCGACCGGTCGAGCTTCCGGTTGGTCCAGCGCCGGCGGGCGCCTGGCGGCAACAACTTCCGGTAGGTCCAGGCGGAATCGGCGTTCGACACCACGACATCAGCCGTGATGGTTTCGCCCGAGGCCAGCCGCACGCCCTCGGCGCGGTTGTTGGCGACGATGATCTGCTCGACTTCGGCGTTGCAGCGCAGGGTGCTGCCCTGGCCCTGGATCAGGTTGGCGAGGCCGCGGACAACCGCGCCGGTGCCGCCCATGGCGAAATGCACGCCCCAGCGTCGCTCCAGGTGCGGGATCAGCGTGTAGATGCCGCTGGCGGTGAACGGGTTGCCGCCGATCAGCAGGGGATGGAAGCTGAACACGACCCGCAGGCGCTCGTCCTTGATGAACTTGCTGACGAGCGCGTGGACGCTGCGGTAGCCGCCCAAGCGGATCAGGTCCGGCGCGACCTGGGCCATGGAGCCGACCGAGCCGAAGGGGACATCGCCGAGTTGCTCGAAGCCGATGCGGCAGGTGGTTTCGCTGTGCCGCATGAAGCGCTCGTAGCCATCGACATCCTGGGGCGCGAACCGGGCCACCTGCGCGCGCATCGCGGCGGGATCGCCGGTGCAGTCGAAGATTGATCCGTCGTGGAAGCGGATGCGATAGAACGGGGTGACCGGCCGGAGCGTGACGTCATCCGCCATGGCGCGACCGCAGAGTTGCCACAGTTCCTCCAGCAGGAAAGACGCGGTCAGGATGGTGGGTCCGGCGTCGAACACAAACCCATCCTGGCGGAAGACCGAGGCTCGTCCGCCAGGCTGGTCGAGCTTTTCCAGCACGGTCACACCGTAGCCGCGCGCCCCGAGCCGGATGGCGGCGGCCAAGCCGCCGAAGCCAGCGCCGATGACGACGGCACGCCGCTTGGCTGGACCTGGGGGAAGAGATCCCAGGTCAGGCGGCGTCTGTGTCAACATATCCATACAGTGACTGTAAACAATGAATGACAGTCATGACCAGACCCGTCAGCGACGCCAGCGGCCTTGAAGATCGAAAAGATGCGCGACAAGGGCGGCGGCGAGGGACAGCGGCACCCAGGGCCAGGCTGCCTCGGCCAGGGCGGCGCGCAGGGCCAGCAACAGGGCGATGCCAGGGAGAAGCATGCGGGCGATCGCGAGGGGGGACAGGGCGCGCAATGCCAGCAGGATGGCGGCCTCCAGCAGAGTCAACGCCATGATCAGGTCGATCAGGCGGGGAGAGGCCAGGAAGGTCATTGCGGGCTGTCAGCCTGCGGATCGCGCATGATGGTCAGCCGGCGGCTTCATAAGGGACCGTCCGTTCAAGCAGGGCGATGATTTCGTCCGGGCGTTCCTCGTGGGCGAGGTGACCGAGGCCGCGCAGGGGGATCAGTTCCGCCTTGGGCAGCAGGGCGCGGACACGATACGCCTCGTGCGGCGGAACCATGCCGTCGTTGCCGCCGGTGACCAGCACGAGGCGGGGGGCCAGCTTCGGCAGGTCGCGCACCAGGGGGCGCAGATCCCAGTTCGCCATCAGCGCGAGCGCGCCATGCACATGCGCCGCGTTGCCGACAAGCCGAGCGTAAAGCCGCGCGCCTTCGGGATCGATGCGCGATCCGGTTGAGCGGAGCAACCGGTCCACCGAGGGGCGGGAGCCGGCGAACAACGTCACGGCCTGGGCGGCGATGCGGGAGCCGGCGAGCAGCCGGGCCACGGGGCCGAGGAAATCGTTGGCCGCGCCAGGGAAGGGGAGCAACGCGCCGTTCAGGCTGACCACGGCGGCCGGTGTGGTCGTGCCGTCAAGGCACAGGCGGATGGCGACCGCGGCCCCGGCGGAGTGGCCGATCGAGAGCGCCGGCGACAGGCCCAGCTCGCGCAGCAGGGCGGCGATGCCTCCCGCCACGCCTGGCAGGGTGAAGCCGGAAGGGGCCGGCGTGCCGGTGAAGCCATGGCCGGGAAGGTCGGGCGCGACAACCGTGTAGCGCGCGGCCAGAGCGGGGGCGATGCTTCGCCAGGAATGGTTGGCGGAGCCGGTGCCATGGATCAGCAACGCGACGGGGCCTCGGCCCATGACCTGGACGTGCCAGCGCAAGCCGCCTGCCTGGATGAAACGGCTGGCCTCGCGGTTTGGCCAGTCGCGGCCGTCGCGTTCCCAGATCAAAGAGGCGCTCACGCGGCGGCGGCCCGTACCGCGCGAGAGAGGGCCGAGGCGTCGGCGTAGGGCAGGGGGACGTAGCGGGCGCGCATTTCCTCGGCCAGACGACGGGCGAACGGGTTGGGCCGGGGCGAAGTGTCCACCAGCAACGTGGCGATGCCGCTGGCGCGCAGGGCGCGGGCGCTGTCGATCGCCTCGGCTTCGGCGCGGGGACGGCCGCCCGATCCATCTCGGGCGATGTTGGCGCGGGCATCGGTGAGCAGGGTGA
>CAXTXZ010000454.1:0-3858 GCA_964248015.1 uncultured Rhodopila sp.
GATCTCAAGCATCCGCCGCCCCCAGGTAAGCCGAGATCACCTCGGGGTTCCTCGACACCGTGGCGTAGTCGCCCTCGGCCAGCACCCTGCCGCGCGTCAGCACGGTGATCCGGTCGCACAGCCCTTCAACCACCGACAAGTTATGCTCCACCATCAGGATCGTCCGCCCCGCGCGTATGCGCTTGATCAGCTCCACGATCCGGTCCACGTCGCCATGCGCCATGCCGGCGGTCGGCTCGTCCAGCAGCATCATCTCGGGGTCCAGCGCCAGCGTCGTCGCGATCTCCAGCGCGCGCTTCAGCCCGTACGACATGTCGGCGACCACCGTCTCGGCGAAGCCCGTCAAGCCGACATCGGCCAGCAGTTGCCGAGCCCGGTCGTCGTACGCCCGCAGCACCCGCTCCGACCGCCAGAAATCGAAGCTGGCGCCGCGCGCCCGCTGCAACGCCAGCCGCACGTTCTCCAGCGCGGTCAGGTGCGGGAACACCGCCGAGATCTGGAAGCTGCGGATCAGCCCAAGCCGCGCCACCATGGCCGGCTTCATGCCGGTGATGTCGCGGCCCTTGAACTTAATCGTCCCGCGCGTCGGCGGCAGGAAGGAGGTCAGCAGGTTGAAGCAGGTGGTCTTGCCGGCGCCGTTCGGGCCGATCAAGGCATGAATGTGACCCGCCTCCACGCGCAGCGCCACCCCGTCAACAGCCACGAAGCCGCCGAATTCGCGCGTGAGGCCCTCTGTCTCCAGGATGGTGTTTGTCACCCCCGGACGTCTCCCTGCTGGATTGGTTTAGGTCCGTGGGGCGTTTTGCATAGACTGTGGCGCCACGCAAGGCCGCGCCGGCCGCTTAATTCCGGGCCGGCCTCATTTCATCGTTAGCACTATACCCCATCTACATGGCCGTTGTTTCACCCGGAAAGGGCAACGCAGACACACACCCGTTACGAACCGTCTGCCATGGCTGTCCCCGGCCACCGTGCCACCAGATCGAACCCGTTGTAGCACTGACAGATCCACAGGACGTTTTCTTGCAACTCGGCTCCCGCTGCCTGCCTTTCGCCATGGCTTTCGCCGCCTGCGCCCTTGCCGGCTGCGATCTTGGGCCGGAGTACCGGCGGCCCGCGCTCGACCTGCCCGCCGCCTATCGCGCCCCCGCCCTTGACGCGACGCCGCAATCCGCCGCGTCCGCCTGGCCCGCCATGGACTGGTGGCGCGGCTTCCGCTCGGCGGAACTGAACGGCCTGATCACGCAGGCGCAACTGCACAACTTCGACATCGCCGCCGCGGCGGCCCGCGTGCGGCAAGCCGACGCCCAGGTTCGCATCGCCGGCGCCACCCTGCTGCCGGACCTGTCCGGCAACGGCAACGCAAGCTGGCAGCACGAGGGCCTCGGCGCCGGCGGCAGCAGCCGCACCAGCTTCTCCGGCGGTCGCGGGTCCAACGCCAGCATCGACTTCCACACCTACAGCGCCGGCCTGAGCGCCAGTTACGACCTCGATTTCTGGGGCCGCTACCGCGCCACGCGCCAATCCGCCGTCGCCTCGGCCGTCTACAGCCGGTTCGACCAGCAGACCGTCGCGCTAACCGTCGTCACGGATGTCGCCAACACCTGGTTCACCGCGCTGTCCCTGGCCGACCGCCTGAGCGTCGCGCGCCGCAACCTCGCGGACGCGGAGCGCACCCTGGCGGTGATCCGGGGACGCTTCGGCGCGGGCACCGCCAGCGCCCTGGACGTCGCCCAGGAACAGGCCCTGGTCGCCGCCGAACGCGCGCTGATCCCCAACTTCACCAGCCTGCAAGAGCAACAGGTGATTGGCCTCGGCATCCTGACCGGGCAGCCACCCGAGCGCATCGCCGTCCGCCCCGGCACCCTGACCGCGCTGGACCTGCCGCCGGTCGCCTCCGGCCTGCCCTCGGAACTGCTGGCGCGCCGCCCCGACGTCGCCTCGGCCGAGGCCCAGCTCATCGCGCAGAACTTCAGCATCAAGGTCGCCCGCGCCGCCTTCTTCCCCAGCATCCAGCTCACCGGCTCCGCCGGCTACCAGGCCGCCGCGCTGAACCGCCTGATAACCCCCGGCGGCGCGCTGGCTTCCCTCGCCGCCGGCCTGACCCTGCCGATTTTCGACGGCGGCACGCTGCGCGGCGAACTGGAGAACGCCAAGGGCCGCTACGCCGAGCTTCTGGCCGACTACCGCAAGGCCGTCGTGCAAGCCTTCACCGACGTTGACACGGCATTGACCGCCTGGCGCTACACAACCGAGCAGGAAGCCCTCCAGCGCGTCGCGGTCGAGGCCGCCCGCCGCGCCGCCACGATCGCGCAGGCGCAGTTGACGGCGGGCACCGTGGACATCACCACCGTGCTGACAGCCGAGACGACGCAGTTCAACGACGAGGACACCCTGGTCCAGGTCCGCCTCGCCCGCGTCCAGGCCCTGCTCAATCTCTACAAGGCGCTCGGCGGCGGCTGGAGCGAGCCGGATCAGCCGGTCAACGCCCAGTTCCCCGGCCTGGCGCCCGGCCTGCTGCCCGGCGGCGTGGCGCTTCCCGTCGGAGGCAACATCCGGTGATCACCGACTCAACGACACCAGGCGTAATGCTGACACGAACGATGATGACATGAACGATGATGACACGAACCACGGGCAGCCTGACCCATTGGCGAAGCGGCACGCCGCCCCGATATCCCCACCCGGCAGTTGAAAGCCTCCATCCATGGACGTTCTGACCCGTGATCCCGTCTTGGCGCGCCCGCGCTCCCGCCTGCGCGGCTGGGGCATGGGCCTGGCCTGCGTGCTTGTCGCCGCCGCCATCGGCTACGCGATCTGGTTCTTCCCCTCCGCCCCGCCCCCGCCGCGCGGCGGACGCGACGCCAGCCAGCCGATCCCCGTGCTGACCGCGAGCGCCACGCCGCGCGACATGCCGCTCTACCTGGATGGCCTTGGCACGATCCAGGCCTTCTACACCGTGACCATGAAGGCGATGGTGGACGGCCCGCTGGTCGCGGTGAACTTCAAGGAAGGCGACGACGTCCACAAGGGCGACGTGCTGGCGCAGATCGACCCGCGCACCTACCAGGCGGCGTTGGATAACGCGGCGGCGAAAAAAGCCCAGGACGAGGCGCAACTGATGAACGCCCGCCTGGACCTCGCCCGCCAGCAGAAGCTTGTGGCGAACAACTACACCTCCGCGCAGCAGGCCGACACCGCCCGCGCCCTGGTCGCCCAGTACGAGGCGCAGGTGCGGCAGGACCAGGCGCAGGTCGATACGGCGCGCACGCAACTCGGCTATGCCACGGTCACCGCGCCCATTGATGGCCTGCTGGGGATCAGGCAGGTCGATCCCGGCAACATCGTCCACGCCGCCGATGCGACGGGCATGGTCGTCATCACCCAGATACAGCCGATTTCCGTCCTGTTCACCCTGCCGCAACAGTCCCTGCCGGCCGTGGCGCGGGCCATGGCCGCCGGTCCCGTGCCCGTCCTGGCGATGGCGCAGGACGCCGCCGGGGCCGCGTCGGGCGTGCTCGACACCCGCACGCTGACCCTGCTCGACAACCAGGTCGCTCCCGCCACGGGCACCATCAAGCTGAAAGCGGCGTTCCCCAACCCGCGGCGCAAGCTCTGGCCGGGCGGCTTCGTCAGCGTGCGCCTGCAAACCGAGGTCGCCAAGGGCGTCATCGTCGTCCCGCCCGCCGCGATCCAGCGCGGCCCGCGCGGCCCCTATGTTTTCGTCATCGCCGACAACGCCGCCAGGCGGCAGGCGGTCACCGTCGGCTACGAAGACGAGCAGTCCTCGATCGTCACCGAGGGCCTCAAAGCTGGCGACAACGTCGTGATCGACGGCGCGTCCCGACTGTCCGACGG
>CAXTXZ010000455.1:0-3857 GCA_964248015.1 uncultured Rhodopila sp.
GAGCGCCCTACCAAGCCGCGTCGAGCAGTTCCCGCACCACGGGCGGGCCGTCGATCTTCCGGGGATTGGCATGGACCCAGCGGTCGTGCATCGAATTGGCCGCGATCTCGTCCAACTGGCCGGGCTTGACGCCGACATCGCGCAGGGTCGCGGGCAGGCCGAGGCTGGCGATCAGCGCGGCCACAGCGTCGGCGGCTGGCTGGGCAGGGTGGCCAAGCGCCTCGCTGACCCATTTCTGCCGAGCGGCGTTGACGGGTTCGTTGAAGCGCAGGACGTGCGGCAGCATGACGCAGGACGTGTAGCCGTGCGGCACGTGCGCGGTGCCGCCGAGGACGTGGCCGATGCCATGGCTCGCGCCTTTGTGGACGCCGTTCTGCGAGCCCATGATCGACATCCATGCGCCGAGCTGGCAGTTCAGCCGGGCCTCCAGGTCGGCGGGGTCCTGCTTCACGGCGGGCAGGCCGGCGGACAGCAGGCGCAGCGCTTGCAGCGACATGCCGTCGGAGAAGGGGGTGGGGTTGATCGAACACAAATCCTCCACCGCGTGGTCCACGGCGCGGATGCCGGTGGACAGGAACAGCCACTCGGGCGTGTGGACGGTCATGGCGGGATCGAGGATCACGGCCAGCGGCATCATCAGGGGATGGGCGTAGCTTTCCTTGATGTTGCGCGCGGTGTCGGTGCAGCCGGCCATGGCGGTGAACTCGCCGGCGGACAGGGTGGTGGGGACATCGACCGAGCGCACCGTGGGGGCGTTGACCTGGGGGCGGTGTGTCTTGCCGTCGGGCGTGATCGTGGCTTTCAGCTTGTCCAGATGCTCGGGGACGGTGATGTCGTTGCTCAGGCAGATGCCGACCATCTTGGCGGCGTCGGTGACGGAGCCTCCCCCGACGGTCAGGATCAGGTCGGCCTTGGCGGCGCGGGCCTCGTTGGCGGCGGCGACCACATCGGTGCGCGGGGTGTGGGAAGCGATCTTGGCGCGGACGCCGGCCAAGCGGTTGCCGAGGACGCGGCGGACGGTGTCGATGACATCGGTTTCCCGGTTCAGGGTGCCGCTGGCCAGGACGTAGACGGCGCGGGCATCGAGGCGGGTGATTTCGTCGGCCAGGGCCTCGGCGACGGGGATGCCGTAGATGACCCGCTCCATGGGTGGGTAGCGGTGGATGCCTTTGACCATGGGTGCCGTTTCTCCGGATTTGGAGGGAGCATGACGGACCCAGGCGGGCTAGGGAAGGGATGGGTTGGTGACCATTGCAGGAAGGTAGCTGGCTTGGGGAACACGTTTGCCCGTCATCGCCAGCGCTTCGCGTGCCGGGACGCCGCGTTGATCCTCTGTCCGTTACCTGGCTGGCATCACAAGGCGCAGGGCGATACTGGCGGCGGCGCAGATCGCCAGCGTGCGGGCCATTCCCAGTTTCAGGCGCAGCAGGGAAACAGCGGCGATGAAGGCGAGCGAAAGCGCCCAGGGGTCCAGGCTGCCTGGGACAGGGGCCTCGAACGAGATCATGGCGAGGTGGATGGGCATCGTCCTGGTGAACAGCGCATGCACGGCGAACCACGCCGTGAGGTTGGCGATCACGCCGACGATGCAAGCCGTGATCGCGGCCAACGCGCCGGCGGCGGCGCGATTGCCTTGAAGCCGCTCGATCAGCGGCGCGCCGAGGAACACGAAGGTGAAACAGGGGGCGAAGGTGACCCACAAGGTCAACGCCGAAGCGGCAATGCCGCCCGCGAGGCCGGACAGGCTGCCAGGCGCGCGGTAGCCGGCCAGGAAGCCGACGAACTGGAGGACCAGGATCAGCGGGCCGGGCGTGGTTTCGGCAAGACCGAGGCCGGACAGCATCTCGGGGGCGGACAGCCAGTGGTAGCTCCCCACCGCGTCCTGGGCGACGTAGGCCAGGACCGCGTAGGCGCCGCCGAACGTGACGACAGCCATCTTCGAGAAGAACCAGGCGATATCGGCATAGACGCCGCCACCTGGCGGCAGCAGCGCGACGGGCAGCAACCAAAGTCCGCAAGTCATGAACGCCGCGGAGCGGGCACTTCGCGCCAAACGCCCAGCCCGGCCGGGATCGGCGTCAAGCTCGGCATCAAGCAAGGCGGGCGGGCCATTCGTGGCCGTGCGGTGTTCGGCTAGGGAGAATGACTCGGGCGCCAGGTATCCGATCAGGGCGGCGGCCAGGACAATCACGGGAAATGGGACGCTGAACAGGAACAGGGCGGCGAAGGCGACGGCCGCGAGCGCCCAGGCCAAGGGGCCTTTCAAGGCGCGCCGGCCGAGCCGCGGCACGGCCTCGGACACCAGAACCAGGACAGCGCTTTTCAGGCCGAAGAACAGCGCGGCGACCAGCGGCACGGACCCGAACGTCGCGTAGGCCATCGACAGCGCCAGCATCACCAGCGCGCCGGGAATGACAAACAACAGGCCGGCGGCGAAGCCGCCCTTGGGTCCGTGCATCAGCCAGCCGAGATAGGTGGCGAGTTGCTGCGCCTCCGGCCCCGGAAGCAGCGTGCAGAAATTCAGGGCGTGCAGGAAACGCCGGTCGCTGACCCAGTTGCGTTGCTCCACCACCTCACGGTGCAGCAGGGCGATCTGGCCGGCGGGGCCGCCGAATGACAGGCAGCCGATGTGGAACCAGAGGCGGACGGCTGTTTCGAAAGACGGCAGCGTTGCCGGCGCCGGGTTGCTCCGGATGCTCATGCGCGTGGTCCTGACGTTGCCAGCCAAACAGGCGTTTAGCTGATAACCTCCCGCTTCGTTCAGGTGAAGGCGTCAACCTGGACGGCGTGGCCCTCAACCGCGTGAGGCCATGGTGTTTTGGAGGATCGCGCTGTCAGACCGCGATCGCGGCCGTCCGGCTTTGTTGCAAGGCGATGGCGCGTTCTGCCCGGCGCGCTTCCTCTTGCTGGCGCCTGCGCTGCTTTTCCGCCTGACGCTCGGCCGCGCGGCGTTGCTGGCGCGACATCACGGCAGCGGGCGGCGCCATCGATGCGTTCGACGGCGCGGGCGGCACGACAGGCGCGCGCGCAAAGGAAAGCAGGTCAGAGGTCGCTGTGCTGGCGGGCAACGGTTCGGCGGCTGCTTCCCCCGCCTCGGGCGGTTGCTTGTGCAGTTTGTTCAGCAGCGTTTCGTTTTGCACGGCGGATCGGCTGAGCGCGTTCGCGTTGCCGCGCAGCCGCAGCACCTGACCCACCAGCAAAGCCGGATCGACGGCCCGGCTGAGCGCATCCAGCGCGCCGAAACCGAAGGCGATCGCCAAGGCGGCCAGCCGAAGCTCGCGGTTGGCGCGGGCTTCGTAACTGTCGAGCAGCGCGTGAGCCGCCTGACGGGCGGCTTCGGCGTCGCCGGCGACAACGTCCAGGAACAACGGCGTGAGGAAAGCGAGGATTCGGTCCAGGACAGCGGCGGTGATCTTGGATGGGTGAGACATGCGTGACGCGCTCAGGCTTGAATGGCGCGCTTTTACCGCATGCATTGGAAAAATAAAGAACAAAACAAAAACATTATGATCTCATGCGGCCATTGCGCCAAGCCGCACGGTGGTGTGGAGAGGCGACAAATTCCATTTGCGTCGTCATGCGAATCGGGTGCAGAGTTCAATCCTCAACAACTGAAAGGAGGTGATCCTGTGTCTCATTGTTTAGTGGCTGCTTTCGCCATGACCTGGATCGCCGGCGCCAAGACGTCGGCCTAGACTAAATCGGGTCCGGCGACGGACAGCCATAACAATGTGAAGGCCCTGGACGCGAGTCCGGGGCCTTCAGCTTTGAAGGGTGCTGTTTTCGCCAGTGGGCGCCGCCTTAGCGGTCCGTCAACCGCAACTCAATGCGGCGGTCCTTGGCGTAGGCGTCCGGCG
>CAXTXZ010000456.1:0-3853 GCA_964248015.1 uncultured Rhodopila sp.
CGGCGATACCGTGTCCGCCCTGCATCACGCAGGGGTGATCGAGCAGCTAACCTATGTCTCCTCCGCCGGTGGCGCCTTCCTGGAATGGCTGGAGGGCAAGACGCTGCCAGGCGTCGCCGTGCTGGAGGGTTGAGCGACCCTCGGGTCTACCTTGCTGGTCCCGACGTGTTCCTGCCGCAGCCAATCGCGTGGATGGAGCGCAAGAAGGCCATTTGCGCCGGGTATCATCTAATCGGCGTTTCGCCGCTGGATGAGCTTCAGGACAGCGCAGGGGCATGGGCTGGGCTGCCCGAGTGGCGCCAGATCGCGTTGCGGAACGAAGCGCATATTCGCGGCTGTGTCGCGGTGATCGCCAACCTGACGCCGTTCCGGGGCCCCAGCGCGGATGTTGGCACGGCCTATGAACTGGGGTTCGCCCGCGGGCTGGGGCTGAAATTGTTCGGCTACGCCACGATGACGGCATCGCTCCTGGACCGCACGGTATCCTTGGTTGCCGGACAGCAGGCTGCTGACGGTTCCTGGCGGGATGCGGACGGCTTGCTGATCGAGCAGTTCGGCCTGTTCGACAACCTGATGATCGAGGGTGGGCTCGCCGATTCCGGCGGCGGATTGTCCCTGGGCGACCAGGACCGGTGGAACGATCTGTCAGTGTTCGAGCGCTGCGTGCAGACAGCCTCTCGAATGTTGCGTGACACCGCATAGGCCACTGGACGCGACAGGCGCTGGCCACTGTTGGGTGAGATCACGATAACCTGAGCATTGGCAGCCTTTAACGCCTCCGCCGGTTCCGTAAGTTCAGGCTGATCGCCACCATCCATTGCCAGAACCGCAAACCTGCGGCTGGATATTGCCATCCTTGTTCATATCCTATCCTGTTGGAAGGCTGGCGCGGTAAAGGATTTGCCGCCAACCTTGGGTTTAGCCTTTCGTCATCAGAAGTATCAGTCGCGGCGCCGGGTTTTGGCGCTGGCTGACACAGCGCCTAATATTGCTGCCCATCCGGAGAAGACGAATGGACGACATTGGAATTTACCAGGAGCAGCGTGAGGAAGATGACTTGTCCCGCCGTTTCCAGCAGATGCGACAGGCCACGGAAATGTGGGTGGGTTACCTGTCGGATGAGGATCAATGTGTCCAGTCGATGCCTGATGCCAGCCCGGCGAAATGGCATCGCGCTCATACCACTTGGTTTTTCGAGCAGTTTGTCCTGGTCCCGCATGTCGCCGGCTATCAGGTGTTTGATCCGGACTTCTGTTTTCTGTTCAATTCCTATTATGAAGCGGTTGGCCCGCGGCATCCCCGGCCTTCACGCGGCTTGCTGACGCGACCGCCTGTCAGCCAGGTCACCGCTTACCGCCGCCATGTTGATGCGGCGATCGAGGCCGCCTTGCCCTCGCTGCCGCAATCCGCGCGCGTGGCGCTGGAGCTTGGCCTGCATCACGAGCAGCAACACCAGGAACTGCTGGTGACTGATATGCTGCACGCGTTCGCCGCCAACCCGCTGTTCCCGGCGATGCTGCCAGACTGGACGGAACCCATCGGCGCGGGCAGCGAGCCAAGCTTCATCCCCTGTCCCGGAGATCTGCACCGCATTGGGTTTGATGGCCTGGGCTTCTGCTTTGATAATGAGGCTCCGCGTCATCAGGTCTGGTTGAATGATTACGCCCTTGGCTCCCGGCTGATACGCAACCGCGATTGGCTGGACTTCATCCAGGACGGAGGGTATCGGACAGCCTCGCTCTGGATGTCCGATGGCTGGGCGGAGGCTCAGGCCAACGACTGGGCGGCGCCGCTTCATTGGCGCAGACAGGATGGCAGCTGGTTCCAGTTCGGCCTTGGCGGCTTGCGTCCTCTTGTGCCTGAAGCGCCGGTGTGTCATGTCAGCTGGTACGAGGCCGACGCCTTCGCGCGCTGGAGCAACGCCCGCCTGCCCACCGAAGCGGAGTGGGAGGCGGCGTCGCGCAATCCAGCCATCCTGGAGCGAACCGGTCATGTCTGGCAGTGGACGGAGAGCAGCTATCGGCCCTATCCCGGTTATCGTCCGGTCTCCGGCGCGATTGGCGAGTACAATGGGAAGTTCATGATCAACCAGATGGTGCTGCGTGGCGGATCGATCGTCACTCCATCCGGTCATACGCGACCCAGTTACCGAAATTTCTTCCACCCCGACAAGCGATGGCAGTTCAGCGGCCTTCGTCTGGCGAAAGACCTGTAACGGGAGGCTGCCTTGCCGAATGACCCTGATTTTATCCCGCGCCCTGTGCGCGCGGATACGCTCGCGGCTGCTCTGCTGGGGCTGACGGCATCCCGCAAGACGCTGCCGGCATGGCTGTTCTATGATGACGAGGGCTGCCGCCTGTTCTACGAGATAACAAAACTTCCAGAATATTACTTGACAAGAACAGAAACAGCGTTGCTGGCGGCGTTGGGGGAGAAGCTCGTTCCGGCTGGCATGCGTGACGGCGCGCTTGTGGAATTTGGCGGCAGCGACGAAACCAAGGCGCGTTACCTGTTGGATCTGCCCGGCAGTCCGTTCAGCCGCTACATATCGGTTGACGTTGCTGAAGGCGCGCTCAGCGCGATGCGCCGACGCCTGGGCAACAGCAATCCGAACCTTGCCGTCATGCCGGTCGTCGCTGATTTCATGCAGCCACTGCGTTTGCCACCCTTGCCTTCGCAGCGCCTTGGCTTTTTTCCTGGTTCCACGATCGGCAACCTTGATCCGCAGGCCGCTGTCCGCTTCCTGGATGACGCGCGCCGCTCGCTTGGCTTAGACTCGTGGTTCCTGCTGGGCGCGGATTTACGCAAGAGCACCGCTATCCTGCTGCCAGCCTACAACGACACTGCGGGCATTACTGCGGCATTCAACTTGAACCTTCTGTCCCGCCTGAATCGCGAGGCGGACGCAGACTTCGATCTGGCGACTTTCCGGCATGAAGCGGTGTGGAACGACAGGGAGAGCCGTATTGAAATGCATCTGATCGCTTGCCGAGACCACGTCGTCCGGCTGGGCGGCCAGTCAATCCATTTCCAGGAGGGCGAATCAATTCACACGGAAAACAGCTATAAGCACACCAGGCAGGTTCTGATGAATCTTGCCAATGCCGCTGGATGGGAGACGCAACGCGTTTGGACCGACGATGCCGCGCTGTTCGGGATATTCCTGCTGCGGCATGGTTAGCAGCAATCGCTATAAACCGGTGTGTCCATCGTTCCCAAGCATCATTATCTCCTGATGAGACGCGCTGGATCTCCTGATGAGACGCGCTGGGCAGACAGGCTGCCGCAGCGCGGGCAGAGGTCAGGCGGCCATCTTGCTTTCGTCGCCCATGAGGAAGGCACGCAGCTGCAAGCGTGCGCGATGGACACGGCTTTTCAGCGTGCCGATTGCGCAACCCGTTTGCGCCGCCGCATCCTCGTAAGATTTTTCTTGCAGTACAATCATGTAGAGCGCCTCCCGTTGGTCAGTTGGCAGCCGGTTCAACGCCCAGCCCAGCTCCCGCAAGGCGGTGCGGTCTTCGTGGGCGGCGGCGACAGGCACTTCGGGCATGTTCTCCATGTCGGTGAACTCACGCTTGCTACGCACGCTGCTGATGAAATGATTGATCATGATGCGGTGCACCCAGGCGGAAAAATTCGTGCCTGGAATAAAACAGTTCCGCGCTATCAGAACCTTTGTCGCCACATCCTGGGTCAGATCGTCGGCCGCCGCCCGGTTACGCGTTAAAGCCAAAGCCCACACTCGCATTTTTGGCATGAAGGAAATTAGCTGGTCATCAAATTCCTGAGCCATGGACGAAGCCTCCTGTCGATTAATCCCGCCTAGCAAGTGGAACCTGTGCTGGAACCGGCA
>CAXTXZ010000457.1:0-3815 GCA_964248015.1 uncultured Rhodopila sp.
TCAGGCAATCCTGTCCATCGTGCCGCGATCCAGCGCGCCGCCGAAATATTTGCCCAAGGCCGTTTGGAACACCGGCGCCGTCGGGTCTGCTTGGGCGAACAAAGTCATGGATGAGTGAAACTTCAGGTCGTCCGGGCTGCCGAAGATCTGGTGAACGGAACGTCCCTCGACCCGGTTGACAAGGTCGGCGCACTCGGAAAGCCGCTGTCCCAGCACAGGATGGCGCAGGTAAGCTTGGGCCTCGGCAAGCGAGGCGATGGCGTAATACCGCGCGGTGGAACTGTGGCCAAGACCCTTTATCTGCGGGAAGACGAACCACATCCAGTGGCTGCGTTTCCGCCCGTCCTCAAGTTCCCGGCGAACCTGGTCGATAACGGAGGCTTGCGCCTCGATGAAGCGGCTTAGATCGTGTTCGCTGGGCATGGCCAGCAGATAGGGCGTTTCAGCGGCATTCTCAACCGGACTTGGGCACCGGTGACGGAAAGGATGGCAGCCGAGGGCGTTGTCAATCGGCTTGTCCCTGCCGAACCACGGGGTTGCTCAGCGTGCCTATGCCACTGATCTCGATCTCGATCCGGTCGCCATGCTTCATGTTGGCGGTGGCGCCCTCGGTGCCCATCCAGATCATGTCGCCGGGATGAAGCGTCAGGCAGGTTGTCATCGCCACCAGGAAATCGACAACGCCGAAGATCATATGGTTGGTCGGAAAGGCAATGAGTTGCTCGCCGTTGAGGCGAACCTTGGTGACAAGGTCTTCCAGCTTCAGGTCCGTCTCGATCCATGGCCCCATCGGCTTGAACGTGTCGGTGTTTTTCGCCCGCCACAGGGTACGGTCGGTTTTCTGCCAACTGCGCTCGCTGACATCGTTGCCAATGGCATAGCCCATGACAGCCGAGAGGGCGTTGTCTCGGGTCAGGTTCTTGCACTTGCGGCCGATTACCACGACCAGCTCGCCTTCGTACTGCACTTGCTCGGTCGCATCGGCGGGAATGACAATGGCCTCGCCTTGGGCGATCAGGGCGTTGTTGGCCCGATAGCCTATGTCGGCCTGGGTCGGCAGGTTGGGCTTCTGGCCGATCTTGGCCGCAACTTCCCGCACGTGTTCCGGATAGTTCATCCCGGCGGCGTAGAAGGTTGGCGGGATGACCGGGACCAGCAGCTTGACGTCGGCCAAGGGAAGTTTCTGCCCCGTGCGGTCCCAGGCGTCGAAAGGCGAGCCACGGACGGGGATAACGGTGTCGCCCTCGACCACTGCATAGGACGGGGCGCCATTCAGGTCGATACGAGCCCAGCGCATGGGTTATTGCCTTTCCTGTCAGGTCGTTGCGAGGGTCTCAGCCCTTGCTGGCTTCTTCAAGCATGGCGGCGCGCATCAGGAACTTCTGCATCTTGCCGGTGACGGTCATGGGGAACTCCTCGACGAAGCGGACATGGCGCGGCACCTTGTAGTGCGCGATCTGGTCCTTGCAGAAGGCCTTGACGCCGTCCTCGGTCAGCGATGCGCCAGCGCGCAGCTTGATCCAGGCGCAGAGTTCCTCGCCAAAGCGCGGATCGGGGATGCCGAACACCTGCACGTCCTGGATGGCGGGATGGCGGTAGAGGAATTCCTCGATCTCACGCGGGTAGATGTTCTCCCCGCCACGGATCACCAGGTCCTTGATGCGGCCGACGATGGCGCAATAGCCGTCCGCGTCCATGGTCGCCAGATCGCCCGTATGCATCCAGTTGGTCGCGTCCTTCGCCTCCGCGGTGCGCTCGGCGTCATCCCAGTAGCCGAGCATGACGGAGTAGCCGCGGGTGCAGAACTCGCCGGTGACGCCGCGTGGCACGATGCGGCCCTCGGCGTCGATGATCTTGACTTCGATATGCGGATGCGCGCGGCCGACGGTGCTGACGGCTTTCTCCAGTGAGTCGCCGATGGCGGTCTGGGTGCTGACCGGGCTGGTTTCCGTCATGCCGTAGCAGATGGTCAGCTCAGCCAGGTTCATGTCGCGGATGCAGCGGCGCATGACCTCGATCGGGCACGGGGCGCCGGCCATCACGCCGGTGCGCAGGCTGCTCAGGTCGTACCGCGCGAAATCCGGATGGTCCAGTTCGGCGATGAACATGGTGGGGACGCCATAAAGCGACGTGCAGCGGTACTCAGCGACGGTTTGCAGCGTGGCGAGCGGATCGAAGCCCTCGCCGGGAAAGACAATGGCGGAGCCGTGCGTCATGCAGGCGAGCACGCCGATCACCATGCCGAAGCAATGATACATCGGCACCGGGATGCAGACCTTGTCCCGGTCGGTGTAGCGCATCGCCTCGCCGATGAAGTAGCCGTTGTTCAGGATGTTGTGGTGGGTCAGCGTGGCGCCCTTGGGCAGCCCCGTGGTGCCGGAGGTGAACTGGATGTTGACCGGCTCGTCGAACTGCAGGATCGACTTGAGTTCGGTCAGCCTCTGGCGGTCCGGATCACGGCCCTGGCGGAGAATCGTATCAAAGGCGAAGGTGCCGGGCGCGTCGTCGCCGATCTGGATCACGTGGCGCAGCGCGGGCAGCCGCGCCGCCCGGAGTTCACCGGGGCGGGATGACGCAAGCTCCGGCGCCAGCGTGTTGATCATGCCGATGTAGTCGCTTGTCTTGAACTGCGTGGCGGTGATCAGGGCTTTGCAGGCGACCTTGTTGAGCGCGTATTCAACCTCGGTCAGGCGGTAGGCGGGATTGATGTTGACCAGGATCAGGCCGGCCTTGGCAGTGGCGAACTGCGCGATGACCCACTCGGCGTTGTTTGGCGACCACATGCCGATGCGGTCCCCTGGCTGAAGGCCCAGCGCGATCAGGCCCGCCGCGAAGTTGTCCACCCGATCACCCAGTTCAGCCCAGGTCCAGTGGACCTGCTGCTGGCGCACGATCAGGCCAGGGCGGTGGCCCCAGCGGGCGACGGCGCGATCGAAGTGGAGGCCGATGGTTTCCCCGATCAGGGGTTTGTCGGAGACGCCATGCGAGTAGCTGGGCACGGCGTCGGTCATCTTGCGGTCCTCCCCTGAGTGATGGTTCAGGGCATCATGCAATTTGGCCGGACAGGTTACAACCGGCTATGGGAAGGCCGAGCGGACGCTGCCTCATGACAGCGTCCGGACTGAGAATGGATGCTATCGGAGCACAGAGCCTCGCGCCTGTCAGTGGCCCAGCGACTGAAGGATTTCCTCCGTCATCTTCTTGGCGTCTCCGAACAGCATCATCGTGTTGGGGCGGAAGAACAATTCGTTGTCCACGCCGGCGTAACCCGAGGCCATGGAGCGCTTCACGAACAGCACCGTTCTCGCCTTTTCGACATCCAGGATGGGCATGCCGTAGATCGCCGAGGCGCGGTCTGTCTTCGCCGCCGGATTGGTCACGTCGTTGGCGCCGATGACGTAGGCCACGTCGGCGGTGGAGAACTCGTTGTTGATTTCCTCCAGTTCGAAGACGTCGTCGTAGGGGACGTTGGCCTCGGCCAGCAGCACGTTCATGTGGCCGGGCATGCGGCCGGCGACGGGATGGATGGCGTACTTGACCTCGACGCCTTCCCTTTTCAGCGTGTCGCCCATTTCGCGCAGGGCGTGCTGCGCCTGCGCCACCGCCATGCCGTAGCCGGGGACGACGATCACCTTGGAGGCGTTCTTCATGATGAACCCGGCGTCCTCGGCGTTGCCGGACCGGACGTTGCGGTCGCCCGCCGCCGCGCCGCTCGCCCCTGCGCCGGCGCTTTCCGCGCCGAAGCCGCCCAGCAGGACATTGATGATGCTGCGGTTCATGCCCTTGCACATGATGTAGGACAGGATCGCGCCCGA
>CAXTXZ010000458.1:0-3815 GCA_964248015.1 uncultured Rhodopila sp.
GCCGGACTTCGTCCAGCCCTCCAGCAGCAGCGAGGCCGCGACCAGCAGCCGAGGCGTCTGTGGCGCGTCGCCCAGCCACCAGCCCAGCCGCCGGCGGGCGCGCAGGACGGCCCACACCCGCTCCGACACGGCCCTGCGGTCACCCGAGCCGATATACCGCCGGGCGCGGAAAAAATCGTTGGCCACGGCGTCGGCCGGCCGCTTCGGCGCGCCCTCCACGATGACCAGCAGGTCGATCGCGGCGGCAATGCGCGCGGCGGGCGTCACGCCAGCCGGCCGCGCACGGGAAGCGCGGCCCTGCCACGACAGCGGCGGGCGCCCAGGCTATCAGTCGTCCGAAAGTGCTCAATCGGCACGATGAATACAGCGGCGCATCGCGTTTGGCCACGCCAATCATGCCAGGTGGCAGGCCACAAGCTGACCCGGAGCCGCCTCCCGCAACAGCGGTTCCTCGACGCGGCAGCGAGCCTCCGCCAGCGGGCAACGGGGATGGAAATGGCACCCCGGCGGCCGGTTGATCGGGCTTGGCACGTCGCCCATCACATGCTTCTTGCCGCGCGGCAGCGACGGGTCGGGCACCGGGACCGCCGCCATCAGCGCCTGCGTGTAGGGATGCAGCGGGCGCGCGAAGATCGTCGCCTTGTCGGCATGCTCGACGATCCGCCCCAGGTACATCACCGCGACGTCGTGGCTGACATGCTCGACCACCGCGAGGTTGTGCGAGATGAACAGGTACGAAAGCCCGTCCTGCGCCTGCAAGTCCATCAGCAGGTTGATCACCTGCGCCTGCACGGAAACATCAAGCGCCGACACCGGCTCGTCCGCCACGATGAACCGAGGCCCCAGCGACAGCGCCCGCGCGATCGAGATCCGCTGCCGCTGCCCGCCGGAGAACTGGTGCGGGTACAAGCCCATGTGCCGCGAGGCCAGGCCAACACGCGCGAACAGCGCCGCCACGATGTCCCGCCGCTCCGCCGCCTTGCCGATGCCATGCACCTTGAGCGGCTCGCCCACGATCGACCCCGCCCGCTGCCGGGGATTGAGCGAGGAGTACGGGTCCTGGAAAACGATCTGCATGCGGCGGCGCAAGGCGCGCAACTGTCCCGCCGGCAAGCGCGTGATGTCGCTGCCCCCGAACCGGATGGCCCCGCCCGTCGGCTCGATCAGCCGCAGGATGGCTCGGCCGACCGTGGACTTGCCGCAGCCGCTTTCCCCCACCAGCCCCAGGGTCCGCCCCTCGGCGATATTGAAGCTGACGCCATCGACGGCATGCACGCGGTCAATGACATGGCCCAGCAACCCGGTGCGGGCCGGGAACGTCTTGCGCAGCGCCGTGACCTCCAGCAGCGGGCTCATGTCGCCCAGCATGCGGCGGCGTGGCCTGGGCGCTTGGCCTCCAGGGGTGGCACCGCGTCCCGGCATTTCGGCAGCACGGCCGGGCAGCGGGGCGCGAAGGCGCAGCCTTTCGGCAGGTCGTTCAGCGGCGGCACGACGCCGGGAATCTCGCGCAGCCGTTGCCCGCCCCCCAGGCCCATGCGCGGCATCGAGGCCAGCAGCCCTTGCAGGTACGGATGGCAAGGATCGGCGAACAGGCTCTTCGTCGTCCCCTCCTCCACCTTGCGGCCGGCGTACATGACGATCATGCGGTCCGCCGCCTCGGCGACGACGCCAAGGTCATGGGTAATCAACACGACGGCCGTGCCAAGCTGGCGGCGCAGGTCGTCGATCAGGTCCAGCACCTGAGCCTGGATCGTCACGTCCAGCGCCGTCGTGGGCTCGTCCGCGATCAGCACCTTCGGCCGGCAGGCCAGCGCCATCGCGATCATCGCCCGCTGCCGCATGCCGCCCGACATCTGGTGCGGGTACTCCCGCGCCCTCCGTTCCGGCGCGGGAATCCGCACCCGTTGCAGCATCTCCACCGCCCTGGCCCTCGCCGCCCGGCGGGAGGCGCCCTCGTGCAGCGACACCATCTCGGCGATCTGGCGCCCCACCGTCAGCAGCGGGTTCAGCGCGGTCATCGGCTCCTGGAAGATCATCGCGATCTGGCTGCCGCGCATCCGCCGCATGCCGGCCTCGTCCAGCGCCAGCAGGTCGCAGCCATCGACCTCCACCGAGCCGTGGGTGATCTCGCCGGGCGGCGTCGGCACCAGCCGCATCAGCGACAGCGCCGTCATCGTCTTGCCGCAGCCCGACTCGCCCACGATCGCCAGCGTCTCCCCGGCCTCGACATCGAACGAGACGTCCTGCACCGGCCGCGCGAGGCCCGTCCGGGTGTGGAACACGGTGCTCAGGCCGGAGACTTGCAGGACCGGCATCAGTCCCCCTCCCTCGGGTCAAGGATGTCGCGCAGCGCGTCGCCGAACAGGTTGGCGCCGAACACCACCAGGCTGATCGCGAGGCCCGGGAAGATCACCAGCCAGGGCGCGGTGCGGATGTACTCCGCCGCCGATTCCGACAGCATGCGCCCCCAGGACGGATACGGCTCCGGCACGCCAAGCCCCAGGAAGGACAATGACGCTTCGGTCAGGATGGTGGACCCAAGCTGCGCCGTCGCCAGCACGATCAGCGGCGCCAGGGTGTTGGGCAGCACGTGCAGCAGGGCGATGCGCGCCTGGCTCATGCCCACCGCGCGGGCCGCCTCGACATAGTTGAGTTCGCGCAGGGACAGCACGTTGGCGCGGATGACGCGGGCGACGTTCGGTATCAGCGGGATGGCGATGGCGATGATCGTGTTGAGCAGCGACGGCCCAAGCGAGGCAGTGATGACCAGCGCCATGACCAGCAGCGGCAGGGATTGCATGATCTCCGCCAGCCGCTGCACGATCAGGTCGAACCAGCCGCCGAGAAAGCCCGACGCCAACCCGAGCAAGGCGCCGAAACCCGAGCCGATGCAGGTCGCCCCCAGCGCCACCGCCAGCGAAATGCGCGCCCCATGGATCATGCGGCTGAGCAGGTCGCGCCCCATCATGTCCGCGCCCATCAGGTAAGTCCGTCCCGGCGGCGCCAGCGAGGCGCGCGGGTTGGTCGTCAGCGGATCAAGCGGCGCCACGACATTGGCCAGGATCGCGGCCAGCACGAAGGCGACCAGGATGACAGCGCCGGCCAGGCCCAGCGGATAGCGACGGGCGTAGTGAAGCGCCTCCCTCATCCGCGCAGCCTGATGCGGGGATCGACGAACATGTACGCCAGGTCAACGATCAGGTTGACCAGCACGACCACGAGGGCGATGAACATCACCAGGTTCTGCACCATCGGGTAATCCCGCCAGCGTATCGCCTCCACCAGGAAGCGGGCGACCCCTGGGATGTTGAACACGGTTTCCGTGACGATCAGGCCGCCGAACAGGAACGCGGTCTCGATGCCGATCGTGGTGATCACCGGCAGGATGGCGTTGCGCAGCGCGTGGACATAGGTGACGGCGGAATCGGACAGGCCCTTTGACCGGGCGGTGCGTACGTAGTCCTGGCGCAGCACCTCCAGCATCGACGACCGGGTCAGCCGCATGATCAGCGCCGCGCTGCGCAACCCGACCGTGGCGGCGGGCACGCACAGCATGAGAACCCACGCGCCCCAGGTCTCGGGCGCCCGGTCATAGATCGGCAGCAGGCCGAACCCGTTGACGAAGGCCATCAGCGCCAGCAGGCCAAGCCAGAAGGACGGCATCGACAGGAACAGCAGGCTGAGCACCCGCAGCAGGTAATCCAGCCGCGAATTCTGCCGCACGGCGCTGAGCACGCCCACCGGCACCCCGGCGCAGACGGCGAACAGCAGCGCCAGCCCAGCCAGCCTGGCGGTGATCGGGATGCGCGGCAGGA
>CAXTXZ010000459.1:0-3010 GCA_964248015.1 uncultured Rhodopila sp.
CCTGATCGACCTTGTGGGACATACCGACAAGAACCGTTTGCCCATGTTCGCCCGCCGGCCGGCGCCCGTGCAAATGACGTGGCTTGGCTACCCGAACACCACGGGCCTCAAGAGCATCGACTACCGGTTGGTCGATGCGGTCACCGACGTGCCTGGGATGGCTGACCAGCTTGCCAGTGAAACCCTGCTGCGCCTCGATGATTGCTTCATATGCTACAATCCGCCCGACTGGGCGCCGGCGCCGATGCCGCCGCCGAGCGCGGCCAACGGCTTCGTGACGTTCGGCTCCTTCAACAACCTGGCCAAGCTTTCCGATGCGTCACTGCGTTTGTGGGGCGGCTTGCTCACGCGCATGCCGTCATCAAGGCTGCTCCTGAAAAGCCGCTATTTCGTGGCCGAGGACGCAAAGGCTCACATCCTGGCCCGCCTGCAAAAGCACGGCATCGCTCCCGAGCGGGTCATCCTGCTCGGACCCAGCCCTGACGCCGATCAGCTAGCCGCTTACCATTGCGTCGACATCGCCCTTGACTCCCTTCCCTACAATGGGACCACCACCACCTGCGAAGCGCTTTGGATGGGCGTGCCCGTGGTGACCCTGGCCGGAGAAAGCCATTGCAGCCGTGTCGGCGCGAGCCTTCTCACGCACACCGGCCTGTCCGACCTGATCGCGCGGGACCAGGACGACTACATCAGGATCGCCTGCGGACTGGCCAGCGACCCGACCCATCTCGCGCGGCTGCGCCAGGAACTGCGAGGGCGCGTGGCGGCCTCGGCGCTGTGCGACGCCTCCGCTTTCGCGCGCAAGCTCGAAACTGTCTATCGCACGGCCTGGAGCCGCTGGTGCGGCGTGGAAACACCTGCGCCAAAGGTCCGGGCAACGCCGGTCGAGGCACTGCCTGTGCGGCTTGCGAATGGCGTCGTCCTGGCGGTGCCGCCCTCGCTTGACGCCATCACGACCTATGTCGCCCTGGAACAGGAATCCTGGTTCGAAAAGGAAGCTGGTTTCCCGTCCCTGTGGCTGAAACCGGGCATGACGGCCATCGACATCGGCGCCAATCTGGGGATCTACAGCCTGCCCATGGCGCGGGCGGTCGGCCCGACAGGCCATGTGTTTGCCTACGAGCCTGGCAGTGCGGCCAGCGACCTGCTGGAGCACAGCCGGGATCTTAACCACGTCGCCAACCTGACCGTTATCCGAGCCGCGCTGTCGGATGGCGCCCGCATGGGGCGCCTGCTCCACGGGCCTTCAAGCGAACTGCATAAGCTGGATGAAACCGGCCTGGGGGAACGGGTCACGATCACCTGTCTAGACGATGAGGACCGCCGCCAACACTGGACCGCCCCTGAATTCGTCAAGATCGACGCTCAAGGCGAGGAAGGGCGCATCCTTAGCGGCGGCGTCGGCTTCTTCACGCGCCATTCGCCTTTGGTGATGTTTGCGCTCGACAACGACATGAACGCACGCGCGTCAACGTGCGGGGCGTTTCGCGCCCTCGGCTACCAGCTTTACCGCCTTCTCCCCGGCGCGCCCGTTTTGCTGCCCGACAGCGGCAATGCCTTGGACGCTTATGAACTCAACCTGTTTGCGGCAAAACCTGACCGCGCCGCCGCCCTTGCGCAAGACGGTTGGCTTGTCGAGGCTTTGCCGGACTGGCGTCCAGATGAAATCAACCGCCAAACTGCTTTGCAGCCCTTACGGCAGGTGCCAAGCGCGTCAGCTTTCACGGATCTATCAGCTGAGTCCCAGTCACTCGATCCGTCCTACCAAGATTGTTTAGCCGGCTTCGCGGCCTGGCGCTCGCACGATCTGGCGCTGCCGGCCCGCTGTGCTGCCCTGGAATTCGCTTCGGCAGGCCTGCTCGCACTCAACACGAAGGCGGCCAGCCATGCCCGCCTTCTGACCCTCGCCCGGGTGGCGTGGGAGGCAGGGAGGCGTGCGCTCAGCGTCCAGGCCTTGCGCCACTTCCTGACGGAGATGAAGCCCGGAATGTTGCGCCTGGATGAGCCGTTCTGGCCGCCCAGCGCCCGTCTTGATGGAGCGATGCCAGCCGGACCCTTGGACACTTGGATAATCGGATCAGTAATTGAGCAAATCGAATGCAGCGGCCACCATTCATCATTCTACACCGGCCTGACCGACAGTCTGGAGTGGCTGGACGCGCACGCCTTCGGATCGCCTGAAATGGAACGCCGGCGAGTACTTGTCCGCGCCCGCGCTGGCAAGAAGACGGAAGTTCCGCGACGTTTATGCATTGAGTCCTCCGAACACTTAAACGCCGCGATCTGGCAAGCCGCTCGCGTTCCGAATACATGCGTCTCATGGCCAACCGCCCCGGCCGCCAACCCAGTCGCACTGAAAAACCACGCCGTGTCCGCCAAACGGTTCATAAACGTGGCGCTGAACCGTCCCGCTTTGCAAAGTTCAACATCGGAATGGTCGAAGCCGAACGATGCGGGGCGGGCGGTATCCGGCACGTGCACCGGCGCTTTCGCGTTCTGCACTGCGGTCGAGGCAGAGCCCTTCTGGTCAGTGGACCTGGAATCAGACTTCGTGATCAGGCGTATCGCCATTTACAATCGCGAGGACAGCAACTCCGACCGGGCCTGCCCTTTGATCGTCGAAACATCGGCGAACGGGACGGAATGGCGCGAAATCTCCATCGTGAAGTATGTGTTCGGCGGCGCGGCAACAGGCGCTCCACTCAGTCTCGTCTTCAGCGAACCAATACGAGCGCGCTATGTGCGGCTTCGCCGGACGGGCCAGCCACGGCACTTCCATCTCGATCAGGTCGAAATTCATACAAGCGTGGACGACATTCAAAGCTGCGCTCGGGCAGGGGAGGATCTGTGGGTGCTGCGGATGACAGGGGGCCGTTCCGACGGCACCTTTGTTGAAATAGGGTCAAGCGATGGCGTGACCGCCAGCAATACTTACCTACTTGAATCGCGGTTTGGCTGGCGAGGCGTGTGCGTCGAACCAAACCCGGCATTTTACCAGGAACTGGCGCGG
>CAXTXZ010000459.1:3020-3810 GCA_964248015.1 uncultured Rhodopila sp.
TTCCAACGCGCAGTGTTTCGCAACAGTGGCGACATGCTCAAGTTCGTCCCGTTCGGCGACATAGGAACCCTGGTCGGCTTCGAGGCTTCCGACAAATTCGCAACCATGCGCGAAGCCTTCATGCAGCGTCAGACGATCCAGGTTGAAACCATATCGCCCAACGACCTGCTCGCGCAGGGGGGCTTGCCCTCCCTGATCGACTTTCTATCGCTCGATACGGAAGGATCGGAGTGGGACATCCTGGAGGCCATCGATTTCTCACGATACGAATTTGCACTGATGGCAATCGAGCACAACAACATGGCCGATAAGCGGGAGATGATTTACAAGAAGCTGAAGCAGCTTGGCTATAATCGTTTCGATGCTGGCTCCGATGATTGGTATTACCATGCGGTGCATCTCAATACGCTTAACAAAGATGTTCAAGTAGACTTCGAGGCAGTCCTGAACGACTTCAGGATACAGGCTGGTTTTGGAAAGGAGGCAGTGTAATAAACCCCAACTACGGATAAGGGTTGAGGGGATTCCCAAAGAACCAAGGGTTTGACAGCATCGGTTTACCAAGACTGAGCATCATACCAAGTTCCGGAGGGCCCCCCTCAATGGCCATCGATATCACGGCGCTGTATTGCTGTCTCGACGACTTCTGCAAGCTGTATGAAGAGTGGGAAGGGCACCGGCTGATCCCGTCGCAGACGACAAGGCAGCGTGCCGGCAAGCTGTCGCGGGCCGAGATGCTGTTCATCATGGTGCTGTTCCACCTCTCGCCGCACAAGCATTTCAAGGCGTT
>CAXTXZ010000460.1:0-3799 GCA_964248015.1 uncultured Rhodopila sp.
TCTTGGTGCGACGGAAGCGCCGCTTCTTCGTCCCGACCTCCCAACACAAAGCTGGCGCGCGCAGCGGAAGGCAAACGCGCCGCGCTTGCGGCGGGACCGGAAGATTTCGCTCCAGCGAAATACCGGACCAACCTTTTGCCTGGAGTGAGCACGACGGCACCCTGAACAGGGTCGGGGGCTACCATCCCATTGACGGGCCTCGGCTTATCTCCGGGGCCTCGCGCTGCTGTTCCCGGCTTGGCATTCGGCGCGGCTGCATCCAGGCCACTTCGCGCGCCATGTCTCGCGTGGCTTGGCTGAACTTCTGCCGCAGCTCCATCGCGAAGTGCATCACCCTGTCGACCACCTGTTCAAGCTTGATGCGTTGGTACTGCGTCTGTGCGAGGCCGTGTTCCTGGCGTTGCGGCGCATCCATCGCCTTGACGTAATCCCGCACTGTGCCGCGCCGCCGCTCGGTGACGCGTGACAGCATCTCCGTGGCGCTGCCCCGTAGCGGCTGGCGGCTCATGTCCTTGCCCGCCTGGAGCCAAATCTCATCCTGGCTGATCGGCTGGTAAACGCCAGCGATCTGCGTCTTGCTGATCTCGCGGCGGATGGCGGCCTCGTTCAGGACAAGCGTGGCTTTGTCCTTATGCCGGCTCATGCCGACGTAGGTTGAAAACGAATTGGCAGACCGGGTGCCATCTAGCGGCGCATGGATGTGTTGCTCAGATGTCACGCCCTGCATCAGGTGCGCGGTTCCACTATAGCCATACGCCAGCCCGTTCTTCGTCTTCGACCATAGGACGGTGCCGACATCGCCCCGCGCGTTCTCGACCACCATGTAACGCTGGTGGATTTCCCGGATCGTTACGACATCGCCGTTGTTCGCCAGCACCCTGGCTCGGCCTTTGGTTTCAGCGTCATGCAGCCGGTCCCGCACGCGCACCCGGTCGCCCTCGGTCAAGGCCAACCCATGGATGGTGATCCTGTCCGCGCCGATCTCGCCGGCTGCTTGGCGTCGCTGGTGGATGGCGGCACCGATCTCATGCACGCTGGCGTTGCTGTCGGTTGAAACCGTCGCCTGGCCGCCGCTCTTTTCCCAAAGCTCAGCAACACGGTCCGCCGTCGCGGCCCGCCCGCCTGGAACAAGCATGGCGGTGCCGTCCGCGTGCTTTATCGCCAAGGCTTGCAAAGCGTGGCCGTCGCGGAACATCTGCGCAAGCTTGCGTTCGGATTGCTGCCGTTGGCGGATGGACGTGTCGATAGTTGGTATTGCTTCCTCGCCAAGCGCCTGGCGGATCAGCTTGACGCCGGCTGATGCACCAACCGACTGCAACTGGTTGAAGTCGCCTATCTCGACCAACCGAAATCCGTGGCGCTGTTGCAGCCGCAACAGGTCAAGCTGCTGGCGGGTGGACAGCAACGAAACTTCGTCCACCACCACGACGCTGTTGCTGTTCAGCCTATACTTCCCAGCCGCCGCCCGCTTCAGGAACGGGTCAATCGCCGCCCGGTTGGCATCGGCTATCCCCGCCGCCGCCGGGTCGCCGGACTGCCGCCACGCCAGGGCGGCGCCGTAAACCTCCCGGCCGTCCGCTTTCCAGGCGTCCACCATCATTTCCAGGCTTGCCGTCTTGCCTGATCCGGCCGCGCCGATGCCGACGCCAAACTTGCCGCCCGTGATGAGCTGGTCCGCCATCTGGCGCTGCGCCTTCCACTGCGGCCCATCCGGATCAATCTTAGGATGCCGCTCCAGGAACCGCTCGGCCGCCTGGTCGATCTGAGCAACCGACAGCGCGCCCCGCCGATCCGCGGCGGCCTCGCGTGCCAGCGGCACCAGTTCCCGTTCCTGCTCGGCGTGCAAGGTTGTGGTGACGGTGATCCGATCCTTCCCGCGCACTGGAGCATCCCGCCCCCATTCTATCGCGGTGAGCTGCCCATCCTGCATGACGCCGCGCTCGCGATAGAGCGTCATCACGGCTTCAACGGCTTTCTCAGGGTCCGCGCCGATGCCGCCAGCCGCGATGAAGCCGCGCGTCGCCATCAACCGCAGGTCGTTTTCGTCCAAGGTGTTGGTGTGGGCAAAGGCTTTCTCGACCAACGGCAACGACATCTCGTAGGCAACTTCAGGTCCGCGTTCCGGCCGTCCGCGTCCTGGCCGGATGACAGGCTGGTGACGGTAGCCGCGATCCGCCGCCTGTTGCGCCCAACCGTCGAAGTCGTTCCGGCTTTCCGCGACCTTCTTGTTGCGTGTCTGCCCCGCCCCAGCCTTCAACAGCCCGATCTGTTGCTCGCCTGTCAGAGTGTCCCACTCCAGGCCCTTGTCTTTGGCAAGGTCGCGGGCGGCGTTCCTGGCTTCGGATGATCTTTTGCTGAATGCGTCCCTTATCGTGTCGGGAACAGCCGTGAACCGGGCCTCGCCACTTGGGCCGAGGGCCGTTTCAATTCCCGCCTGTCCGGCATAGGCGGCGATCCTGGCGTGGTAAACCGCGCCAGCCTGATGCACGAACCCCTTCAGCAGATCGAGGTCGATCGCGCCAAGCCTGCCGCTGGCGGTGTGGACGTGGTTCAAAATTGCCGCATGGGTGTGGAGCTGCGGGTCTGGCGCCTGCATCGGGACTTCGCGCCGGTCGGTGTAGTCCGCGCCGTCCTTGTCCCTGCGGATGATGTCCACGGCCGGCCGGGCGGTGAAGTGCTGGAACGTTGCCCATATCAGCTCGCCCCGCTCAACCCCGCCCTTGCCGCCCGCGCCGATCGTGGCGAACCCGATCTTCTTCTCGACGAAAGCCAGGGCATCGGCAACCGCGCGCTGGTGAATGCCGAGGATGGTTTGCCGTTCAGCCTCACTGCCAAGTGCGAACGAAACAGAAACGCTCTTGTCAGCCGAGAACGTGAGGTCAATCCCGCCGACCGGCGGCCGGGTCGCGTGGATCAGCCGCTTGTAGTCCGCTCTCGGTTCCATCGCCGCGTTGAAGCGCTTCAATGCGCCCTCAACCGGCCCGTCAACTTCGCTGCCGTCCACCCGTCGCCCTGCCAGCACGTTGGCCAGCTCCTTGCCTTCCGGCTTCACGTCCGGGTCAAGGCCGAAGGTCTCGGCCAGGGACCGCATGGGCTTGTTGATGCGCTTCCCCTCAATGGCAGCGCCGTCCGCCCTCCGCGCGTTGAACAGGTGGCTGAGCGCTTCCTCGGTCAACGGCGCGGCCCGGTCGATGCCCAACTTTTCCGCCAGGGCGGGCGACAGGTCCGCCCTCAGCTCGGGGGCGCCCAGGTAGCGGGCGCGGTCATGGCTCAACGTGGGGTTGGACATGTACTGCACCCTAGCGGTCGCGCCAGCGGCGGACCCGGCGGCCCAGGTGTTGAAGGTCGCGGTCACGGCTTGGCCACCAGCTTGCGCAGAAGCTCATGGTTCGCGCGCCCTGTTTCCGCGATCTCGGCCAGCAGCTTCGACAGGGTGTCGTTGCCAGTTTTGTGCGTCACGGCGGCATGGATGCCGACCAGGAGCTTGCCGTGGTCGGCTACGGTTTCAGCCACGATGTTGAGCGCCTGGGTCAGGATGCGGACGGTGTCGATCGCGTCGTTCACGCGATCGAGAACATGGTCGATGGTTTCTTCTGGTATAACCGGCATCGCTTCCTCCCCTCGTCTTCCCTTCGAACTGCGTCAGCAGTCCCTTGGTGTGGAGGAACTCACTCTATGGCATGAACAACAAAACGGATAGCCTCGTTTAGCCTCGAATAAGACGCATGAATTGACGGATAGCCTCGCTGTGTTACGCTGCTTGGATGAGCAGCCCACCCAGTCAGGTTGATCGAATACG
>CAXTXZ010000461.1:0-3795 GCA_964248015.1 uncultured Rhodopila sp.
TGTAGGACAGGTTGGCCAGCGTGAAGCTCTTGCCGATGCCGCCCTTGCCGTAGATGGCGATGATCTGGGTTTCCTTCTTGACCGGGCCGGTCGCGGGCGCGTCAGGCTCGATGGCGGCCTCGGCGCGGAGCTGGGACGTCGAGGCCCATTGGGCGGCGTCGAACGGCGCGTTCATGCTGTGTGGCTCCAGTCGAGGATCATTTTCAGGCAGGCCGGGTCGCTGAAGGCGGTGCGGTAGGCGGTCTCGGCCTGGGTGGCGGGCATGCGGTGGGTGATCAGGCCGTCTAGCGACAGGCTGCCGTCGGCGATGCGGCGGCGAACGGTTTCCAGGTCGGCTGGCTGCCATTGGGCGGCGATGCGCAGGCGGGCCTCCTTGATGAAGGCCATCGGAAAGGCGAAGGACAGGCGCTCGGCGTAGAAGCCCGCGAGGACGATTTCTCCGCTGGGCGACAGACGCCCAACCAGGGTGTCGAGCAAGCCGGAGTCGCCGCTGGCGTCGCAGATGCGGCGATAGTCGCGGCGGCTATCGGCGTCGGGGTGCGTGACTTGGTATCCGGTTGCGCCGTCCGTGCGCTGGGGGTTGGTTTCCCACACCACTGGGGACGTTCCGCCGGCCGCGAGGACGAGGCGGGCCAGGAGGCGCCCGACGACGCCGTGGCCGACGATCAGGTCGGGCAGGGTGTCACCGGCGATGGCATGTTGCGCGGTCGCCGCCAGGGCCAGCAGGACGCCGCGCTCGCCAAGCGCCGGGTCTATGGGCAGGGCGCGGGCGGCGGGCACGACGAGCTTTGAGGCAGCGCCGCCGAACAGGCCGCGGATTTCGCCGAAGCAGGTCGCGCCAGGGACGAAAACCGTCTCGCCGATGCGGCGCGCGTTGCCGGGGCCTGCCGCGACGATCTGGCCAACGGATTCGTATCCGGGGACCAGGGGATAGCCCATGCCGGGGAAGGGGGGCATGCGGCCTTGCCACAGAAGGCGCTCCGTGCCGGTGCTGATGCCGCTCCAGGCGATGGCGACGACAACGTCCGCGTCGCCGGGCGGCGTCAGGACGAGGCGGGACACGGAGAGGTCTTCCGGCTGGTTCAGCACGACAGCCAACGCATCCATTTCACCCTCCCTAACCAAGCCAGCGGCCGTGAGCATCTCGTTGGGTGTCAGCCTAGATTGACTATTTGGGTTGTCAACCCTGATTTACACTTGAGGTCGGGAAGGGGTGCCGTTGCGCTGCTTTCAGGATCGGAGGACGGCTTCACGTGAGCGCACGCTGGGCAGCGCGGTGTGTTGGAGGCTGCGCCTCGCCTTAAGCGGGATGCGTGTCGATGCTATTGGACAGTTAAAGTGTAGACTTTATGTGACAGTGGGATTTTTCTTGGGAAACAGATGGATTCTGTCCTTCGGGCGGGTCGGCATCAGGGCGGCGCTTGATGCTTGGAACATCGGGCACGGGCTGAAAGCCGGCTTTGATCCGCAAACGCTTTCCTTGACGGCATCGGTCAAACACCGGCCAGTGGCGGGGATGGTTCTTTTTCGACGCAGAGGGCGCAGAGGGAACACGGAGTCCGCAGAGAAGAAGCCAAGGTTGCGACGCGTGATTTGTGAGCTTCGTGCTATTCCCCTTGCCTGGAACGCCAGTGAGTTTGGGAAAGGGTGCTTTTCAGGCGCATAGGAGTCGCCGTGTCACAAGTCTTCTGCGATAGCGGCTTCGCCTGAGGCTGGATGCGGTCATGCGACTGCCGTCGGGTCAGCAAGCACGCAGCACCCGGACCAGCATCGGCCGGCGCGTTGGCAACAGGGTGACCCGTGTAAACCCGGCTTGACGCAGCATGGCGGACAGAGTTGCGGCCGAGCGTGGCCGGCCACTGCCCATGGCGAGCAGGTAGAAGGCGAAGTAGGCGCCCACTGTTTCGGCGCCGGGTGTCTCGGCCATCGGTTCGGCGAGCAGCAGCGTTCCGCCCGGCGGCAGGGCCAGGCGCGCGTTGCGCAGGATCGCCAGGGCATCGTGATCGTCGTGGTCGTGGATGGCGCGGACCAAGGAGATGACGTCGGCGCCGGCAGGCAGGGGGCCGGCGCGGAAATCGCCGCCGAACGCCTCGGCCCTGCGGGCCAGGCCCAATTCGGCGAAACGGGCGCGGGCGCGGTCGGCGACGGCCGGCACATCGAGCAGCATCAGGCGCAGGTCGGGGGCCGCGGCGGCGGCCTGGGCCAGGAAGGCGCCGTCACCGCCGCCCAGGTCCAGCAGGCAGCGATGCCGGCGCAAGGGATAGGCGGCGAGTATGTCGGCGGCGACCAATGGTTGGGATGCCGCCATCAGGCGACTGTAGTCCGCTACATCGGTTGCGCCGAGCGCGCCGCCGGTGGCGTAGGGCCAAAGTTTTGATAGCGCGGTTTGTGGTTGCTCCCCGCGCAGCAGGGCGACCGGGTCTCGGAGATCGGCATAAAGCAGCGCGTGATGCTCCACCATGGTCGCGATGGCTGGATTGCCGAGCAGGGCGGCTCCCAGCACGCCCAGGCCGTAGCGGCCGTCACGGCGGCGTTCCACGAGGCGCAAGGCGGCTGCGGCCTGCAACAGGGCAAGCGTTGCCTGGGGCGGCAGCGACAGCCGCGTCGCCAGCCAGTCCATGGCCTGTGGCCCATTTGACAACACGTCGAAGAGCTTGAGTTGGACGCAGGCGGCCAGCACCTGGCTGTAGACGAAGCCGGTGCAAATATCGAACAGCGCGCGGGCGCGGCGGTTGGCGATCGGGCGGGTCAGGGGAAAGCGCACCGCCCAGTGCTGGAACGCGGGGGCCGCCAGCAGCCGGTCGCGCAACGCCAGCCAGCGCTCCGGCAAGCCGGCGCTGCCCCGTTCCATCAGGGCTGTTGGCATCAGGCCGCGCGCTGCGACAGGTCCTTTGGCAGCAGGCGGCGGGCTTCGCTCAGCGTCAACTGCTTCAAGGCGGATGCGCCGGGGCAGGGAGGGATCGAGGCGGCGGCGGCCTCGGCCAGGGCTTCGAGGTGGCGCAACGCGCTTTCGATGCCCATTTCCAGCGCCGCGTTCGGACGGCCCAACGTCTTGTCCTGGCCGATGGGCTTGCCCAGCAACGCCTCGCCGGAGAAGACGTCGGCGATGTCGTCGGCGACTTGGTAAGCCTCGCCCAAGCCCTCGCCCAAGGCGCGCCAGGGGTCGGGGTCGCTGCCCGCCGCCGCCGCCCCGGCCATCGTGGCGGCGGCGAACAAGGCGCCGGTCTTGGCACGCTGGTACTGGCCGAGGTCGATCCTTGGCTCGCTTTCCCAGGCCTGGCCGGCGGCGATGCCGTTCGGCATGCCGGTGGCGCCCGCGAGGGTCAGCACCAGGGGCGCCAGGCGGCACGGCGAGCGGGTCGTGCCCCAGGCGATCATCTGGAACGCCAGCACGATCAATGCGTCACCTGCCAGCACCGCGAGAGGCGCGCCGAAGGCGCGGTGCACGCTGGGGCGGCCTCGCCTTGTGTCGGCGTTGTCGAAGCAGGGCAGGTCGTCATGCACGAGGGAGGCGCAATGCATGACCTCGATGGCCGCGGCGGCGCCGTCGGCGGCGGCGGGATCGTCGTCCCCACAGGCCGCGGCGACGGCAAGGCACAGGCGGGGACGGATGCGCGCGCCACGGGGGAAGACGGCGTGGCGCATCGCGGCGGCGAGCAAGGGAGGGCCGGCGGTGGCGTCAACACGGTCGATCGAGGCTGACAAGGTCCGTTCGATCCGGGCAACGGCGTCCATGGCCTTCCTCCCCTTTATATGTCAACTATGGTTGTCAACGTGGAGTGTCAGGTTATATTG
>CAXTXZ010000462.1:0-3773 GCA_964248015.1 uncultured Rhodopila sp.
AGGGTGGATGGATTCCTGATGTCGCTACCGGATGGGTTTACTGTGTCGCCTGACAATTGCGTCAACTGCTGAAGAATAGGGAGCATCGTGATTGCGCGAATGCATCCTGGCCTGGTTTTTCACGGACCAACCAACCGACGGTTCCATGCTCCGTAAGGTGGCCTCCAGCATCCGGTCTTCCGATGGGTCAGTTCGCTCAGGATCGAACCAGATAACGTCAACGTCTCCACCGATATACGAAGCTGGCCGGCCATGAAGGTGATCCCACACCACATTTCTGATGAAGCCTGCTCCTATCCAACAATCAGGCAATCCAAGGAATCGGACCAAGCCAAGGACGTGGCGCCGCAACGGGTCGGCGGAAAGAATTGCCCGAAGCATTGGTGCATGATCCATTTCCATTAAATACGGCAGTCTCCTTATCATGTCGTGAAGTAGCTGACCGTTTGCAAGGAACTGCGATAAACCGCCGCCTTCCCAAGCCAAATCTTCCGGACCACCCGGTGCACGTCCTTTTCATCTTCGCCGGCAGCGCCGGCAACTTCCTTCTGCTGCTCCCTGCCGCCCGCGCCATGGGTACCAAGGGTCATCACGTCATCTTCGCCGCGCAGCCCGCCCTGTAACCCACCTTTGAAATGCCGATTTCGAGGCCTTCGACACCGGGGACAACATCCTTAATGATGACGCGATGCTATAACCCTGCTCAAGCTGGACTGGGACGCGAGTATCAAGCCATCCGCGAAGGCTACGCCCGCTGTTTTGCCTGCCCCCCGCACCCGGACAGCCCAAGCACCAAACAGGGCAGGCCAGCCATTGCGGCGGCGCTGGGAAGCGTGACCACAGGCAGGCGTCCTCAAGCCAGTCGTGACCAAGCACGCCTCGGCTGTTCAGCCGACGGACACGCGCACCCGGTGCCAGGCCGCGCACAAATAGCCCTTGAAGTTCCACACGTCGTCCGGCAGCGCCGGCTGCGTCTGCCCGGCGGCGTCCCACGCCCGGACAGCGAGTTGGTGCTCGCCTTTCGCCAGGTCAAGCGTGGCGGTCCAGAACGTCCAGCTCCAGGGCGCGTCCGGATGGTGCGCCAATTCCGCCTGCTTCCACGTGCGGCCTCCATCGCCCGAAACATCCACCCGCATGATCTCCCGCGCGGTCGCAACCGCGTAACCCCGCACCGTGGCGCAGCCTGCCTTCAACGCCGCGCCGGCTGCCGGCTCGCAGATCGCCGCATTGAGCGGCATGTCATAGATCGTGATGCCCTGTTCCCAATCCACTGTGTCCTCGGTCACGTCCGGCGGCAGCAGCTTGTAATCCTGTCGCTGCATGTGGTTGCTGGACGGCATGTCCTGCACGCTGATGGCGCGCACCCATTTCGCGCTCCGCACCCCCGCGAAGCCCGGAACCACGACTCGAAGCGGAAACCCGTGCTCGGCCGTCAGCGGTTCGCCGTTCATGCGATAAGCCAGCAGAACCTCAGGCGCCAAGGCCTTGGACATTGGGATCGAGACGCCGTAGGTGAACCGGCCCAGCTTTGGCATCTCCAACTCGTCGCAAGCCTCGAACGCCACGTGCAGGCGCGAATCTGTCTCCGCGCCGGCCGCGCGCAACACGTCCGCGAGCGCTACCCCCGTCCACGCGGCATTGCCGATCGCCCCAGGCGCCCAGGGATCACCCAGGGTCGGTCGCACCTGCTGCAGGTCAGCGCGTCGGTTGCCGGCGCATTGCAGCACCGCCGTGACGGTATGCTCCGCGAACCGCCGCCGCAGCGCCGCCAGAGTGAGCGCAAGAGGCGTCCCAACCCGCTCGCCCACGCGCAGGGTGTGCGAGGACTCCTCCAGCGCGGGAACGTTGCCATGATTGCGGACATAGAAATCAGCCTGCGCCGTGGTCATTGAGGCGCGCAGCCGGCCAAGCGGAGGCTCGGCATTGTAAGGCTTTTTCGAGCGGACGATCATGTCCCGCTTCGAGTGGACCGCATCAGGCATAATCCGGCTCCTTTCCCGCGTGGTGTTATGCCGGACAACGCACAAGTCGCCTGCACGGTGCGGGAGGCGCCTCGCAGCGTTGAATGCCAGGGCACGCACCGTTTACCTGTGCTATGGTAAGGTCGTGCGACACGCCATGTCCGCTCCAGCTTTCCTGGACCCCAAAGGACCAAACCATCAACCTCATGCGCGACGCAGCCCCTTTCCACATCCAGCCGGCGAGATCGGCGGCCGACCTCGACGCCGCCGCGCGGCTTTTAAGGGCCTACGCCTCCTCTCTCGGGATTGACCTCGCCTTCCAGGACTTCCAGGCCGAAGTGGAAGCCATGCCCGGCAAGTATGCCCCACCAGCCGGCGAGCTCCTTCTGGCACGCAACCTTGGCAACAAACCTGTGGGATGTGTTGGCATCCGCCCCGTCGCTGATGGCTGCTGCGAAATGAAGCGGCTCTATGTGGCGCCAGAGGGCCGTGGCCTTGGCGTCGGCAAAGCCCTGATCAACGCCGTCGTCCTTGAGGCCACTCGGATCGGGTACCGGGAGATCAGGCTGGACACGTTGCCGTCCATGGCCGCGGCGATCTCGCTCTACAGAAAGCAAGGGTTCAAGGCTATTGCGCCCTATTACCAAACGCCTCTGGCCGGCACGATCTTCCTGGGGCGCCCGCTGCCCTAGTCGAGCGGCTACGTCAGCCGGATTGAAGCATGCTGCTCTGGCATCGTGACAAACGGAGCCCGCCGCGCAGCGCCCTGATGGGTTCCCACATCAGCGGCCTGCGCCCTTTTTCAATTCCTACTCCGCCACAGCCACCGGGCGCACCGAGGCGCGCCTGACACCAGTGCGGGCATGCGTCGAGTAAAGCATCAGCCCGGTGAAGGCGATGCCGCCGACGATGTTGCCGGCCAGGGTCGGGATCTCGTTCCAGATCATGTAGTCCATGACTGAGAAATGGCCGCCCATGAGCAGCGCCGACGGGAACAGGAACATGTTCACGACCGAGTGCTCAAAAGTCATGAAGAAGAACACCGTGATAGGCATCCACATCGCGATGACCTTGCCGGGCACGGAGGTGGAGATCATCGCGCCAATGACTCCGGTGGAAACCATCCAGTTGCACATCACCGCCCGGACGAACAGCGTGAGCATGCCGGAAGCGCCGTATTTGCTGTAGCCTATGGTCCGCGCTTCGCCAATGCCGGCGATCAGCTTGCCAACCGGGCTGGGATCTGTGGCGAAACCAAAGGTGAAGACAATGGCCATCATGACGGCAACCGTCAGGGCGCCGGCGAAGTTGCCGATGAACACCAGCACCCAGTTCCGCAGCAGGCCGCCAACGGTGACGCCAGGCCGCCTGTCGAGAAGCGCCAGCGGCGTCAGCACAACAACGCCGGTCAGCAGGTCGTAGCCGAGCAAATACAGCATGCAGAAGCCAACGGGGAACAACAGGGCCCCGACCAGCGGCTGCCCGGTGGTTTGGGTGACGGAGACGGCGAAGGCTGCCGCAAGAGCAAGCAAGGCGCCCGCCATGTAAGCACGGATCAGGGTGTCCCTCGTCGCCATGAAGACCTTCGCCTCTCCGGCGTCGATGGCTTTTCTCACGAATTCCGCCGGTGGTAGGTACGCCATGGCCACAGTCCTTCCGTAGTGCTGAGTGCGGGAAGCACGCTGCGTACCATCTGGCAGAACGTGGATACGTTCGGCGCGCGACAGGAACGGCACGGGCCTTGGACAGCAAGAATGCCAGCGCCGGAATAGACTATTCGGCTGCGCATGTTCAGGTGATGATGTCCTACTC
>CAXTXZ010000463.1:0-3761 GCA_964248015.1 uncultured Rhodopila sp.
TCGTAAACCCATCCCGCTATCGTTCCCGCTATGCGCTCTACCGCAATTTCGAGAAACATATCACCGATGCCGGCGCCAGGCTTTACACGATCGAAGCGGCTTACGGAGACCGTGATTTTGAAATCACCGATCCAAACAACGCCCAGCATATCCGCCTGCGCACGAACCATGAAATCTGGCACAAGGAAAACCTGATCAACATCGGCGTTTCCCGCCTGCCGGCCGACTGGAAGTACGTTGCCTGGATCGATGCGGATGTGCAATTCGCCCGTCCCGACATCATTGGGGAAACACTTCATCAACTGCAGCACTTCAGCATCGTGCAAATGTTTTCCCACGCCGCCGACCTCGGTCCGCATCACCAGCCGCTCGACTCTTTCCAAGGCTTCGTCGCCCAGTGGAACCGGCGGAATGGCCATGCGCCTTCGCGTCAGCCAGCTTACGGCGTGTGGCATTCAGGCTATGCCTGGGCCTGCCGCCGCGACGCATGGGATCACCTGGGCGGGCTGATTGATTACGGCATCGTCGGCTCCGCCGACAGCTACATGGCATGGGGCCTGATTGGCGAGATGGCTCGGTCACTGGGTCCAAAGGTCATGCGCGACTGCCCGACCTATGCGAGTTGGTGCATGGAATGGCAGGCCCGAGCCGAGGCCGCCATCAAGCGCAACATCGGCTTCGTCGATGGCCTGCTGCTGCATTACTTTCACGGCGCGAAGAAAAACCGCGGCTACATCAATCGGTCGGAGATCCTGTGGCGGAACGCATTTGATCCGGCCACGGACATCAAGCGCGACTGGCAAGGCGTCTGGCAGCTAACCGACGGCAAGATCGCCTTGCGCGACCAGCTTCGGGCGTATTTCCGCAGCCGGGATGAAGACAGCACCGCGGTGCAATGATTGCCCGCGTGCGCCCCTTCGCGGCGCACGCGGCGGCAAGGGCTTCGTCTCCCGCGACATGTGCTCACGCCGGGATACGCACCGTCATGGATGAAATGCCGTGCACGAAGCTGGAATGGACCCGCTTCGGCGCTTCCATGACCTCGATGAACGGGAAACGCCGCAGGATCTCTTCCCACAGGATCGTCAACTGCAACTCCGCGAGCCGGTTGCCGACGCAACGGTGAATGCCGAAGCCGAAGGACAGGTGCCTGCGGGGATGCGCGCGGTCGATGATGAACCTGTCCGCATCCTCGATCGCGTCCGTGTCCCGGTTGCCGGAGATGTACCACATCGCCAGCTTGTCGCCGGCATGGATCGTCTTGCCGCCCAGTTCGCAGTCCTGCAAGGCGGTGCGCCGCATGTAGGATAACGGTGTTTGCCAGCGTATGATCTCCGGCACCATCGTGGTGATCAGGCCGGGGTTTTCCCGCAGCTTGCGATATTCCTCGGGATGCTGGTTCAGCGCCCACAGGCCGCCGCTGATCGAATTGCGCGTCGTGTCGTTGCCGCCGACGATCAGCAGCACGCAGTTTCCCATGAACTCCATCGGGTCCATGTTCCGGGTCGCCTCGCCATGCGCCAGCATTGAGATCAGGTCGGAGGCAGGCGGCGCGTTGACCCGTTCGTTCCACAGCCCCATCATGGCGCCAGCCATATTTTTAAGTTCGTTGAAACGTTCCTCCTCGGTTTTCACCAGGGCGTTGGGGTCCTTGAGGTTGGTGGTGGCGATGTTGGACCAATGCGTAAGGTCGCGCCGCCGTTCGAGCGGGTAATCGAACAGGGTCGCCAGCATTTGCGTCGTCAGCTCGACCGACACATGCTCCACCCAGTCGAACGGCTGGTTGCGCGGCAGGTTGTCGAGAATATGGATCGCCCGCTGCCGGATCATGCCGGCCAGGTTCGCGAGGTTGCCAGGAGCCACGATGGGCGCCACCACCATGCGCTGCACGTCGTGCTTCGGCGGGTCCATGGCGATGAACATGGCCAGCCGGTACTGGGTTTCCTGATCCAGCAAGGTGATGCCATGCGACGAGGAGAAAACCCGCGGGTTGGTCTCCACCTGCATGATGTCCTTGTATTTCGTCACCGACCAGAAGGGGCCGAACTGGCTGTTGGCGCCGAGATGCACGGGATCGTCGCGGCGCAGGCGGGCGAACCAGTCAGGCCACACGTCGTCTTGGAAGAGCCGAGCGTTCGACACGTCGATCTGGTCCAGCGGGATGGTCCAGGGATCACCCAAGGCATCCTGGTGCACGGGCGCGTTCATGACAGCCTCCTCCACTTCATAAACCTATCGATAAAGGCTGTGCGGCCTTGGCGCAATCAAGACTCCGGCATCGGCAGCAGTGGACAGGCGCCGCGCCCGCGGCCAAGTTTGGGTCCGCACAGCGAAACAGGCCCCCTTGATGCTTCCAGACGCAACATTGACCGAAGCGGCTTCCTTGCTGGCGGCCTGCCGGGCGAAGGGTGTCCTGCTGGCGACAGCCGAAAGCTGCACGGGCGGGCTGATCGCCGCGGCGTTGACCGCCGTCGCCGGTTCGTCCGATGTGGTGGACCGTGGCTTCGTCACCTACTCCAACGAGGCGAAGAGCGAACTGGTTGGCGTGCCGATGCCGTTGATCCAGACTCATGGCGCGGTCAGCAAGGAGGTCGCCGCCGCCATGGCGCAAGGCGCGCTGGCCCGCTCCCGCGCCGGGATGGCTGTCTCCGTGACAGGCGTCGCCGGGCCGGGTGGCGGCAGCGCGGCCAAACCTGTTGGCTTGGTCTGCTTCGGGTTGGCCCGCGCCGGACAGCCGGTGACGACGGAGCAGCATGTGTTTCCCGGCGACCGAAACGCCATTCGCGCCGCCACGGTCGCGCACGCGTTCAAGATGATCCACGCCGCCCTGTGAGGCGCATGGGCCATAACGGAGCTTGATCGATCGTAACCGGGGGAAGAAGATGCGGTTGTCATCCCAGCTTCCCGACCACGAAGGACCAGCACATGCAGGCGACCTTGAATGGCCACGTCATTGCCGAGAGCAGCGACATCGTTGAAAACGGCGGTTATGCCTACTTCCCATCCGGCGCAACCCGGTTGGAGTGGATGGAAAAGGCGGCCAAGACCAGTTCCGACCATGCCTGTCCGCATGGGGTGCAGTTTTATGACGTGATGATCGACGGCACGCGACACGACAGGGTGGCATGGTCCTATGAAGCGCCGCAGCCGAGGATGCAGGCCGTCGGTGGCCGGTTCGGCTTTTGGAAGGACGTCAAGGTCGCCTGAACAACGGCATGGCGACGGGCGACGCCCTGAACTTCAGGAGCCGCCAATCCGCCGCCAACCTTGACTTCGGCCATCCGCATCGTCATAAGCCGCCGGCCTGGAGAATGTGTCTCCCGGTCCCCCGCCTGATGCGGGGACCACGCCGCTCCGCGAGGGTTCGCGCAGCGGCGCATAACCGTTTGGAGTTACGCCACCCGTGTTCGAGGCACTTTCGGACAAGCTGTCAGGGGTTTTCGATCGCCTCCGCACCCGCGGATCGCTGAGCGAGGCCGACGTCACCGAAGCGCTGCGGGAAGTCCGCCTGGCGTTGCTGGACGCCGACGTTGCCTTGCCGGTGGTGCGCGACTTCGTTGCCAAGGTTCGCGAACGGGCTGTCGGGGCCGAGGTGATGGCCTCGGTCACGCCGGGCCAGCAGGTGGTCAAGATCGTCAACGACGTGATGATCGAGTCCTTGGGCGGCGAGGGCGCCGTGGCGATCAACCTCAATGCCGCCGCGCCCGTGCCGATCCTGATGGTCGGCCTGCAAGGCTCCGGCAAGACGACGACATCGGGCA
>CAXTXZ010000464.1:0-3755 GCA_964248015.1 uncultured Rhodopila sp.
GTCTGCTGAGTAGGATCCAGGCATCAATACCTCCTCCCCCCATATGGGATCGGACATCTCAACCTGCACGCGATTTGCTGTAGTGATCCTGAGCCGCGTTGCCGGGGCGTGCGGACGCCGAGCCGCGTTGGTCGCGGTGGTGGCGCTGCTGTTGGCGGCGGCAGGCGTTTGGGCGATCCATGCCAGGCTAGGGGTAAATACCGACACGGACGCGCTGTTTTCCGCAAGCCTGCCCTGGAAGCAGCGTCAGGCGGAGCTGCGGGCCGCTTTCCCGCAGGGCGAGGACATTCTGGTCGTCGTCGTGGATGCGGCGATCCCGGAGGAGGCGGACAGCACGGCAAGCGCCCTGGCCAAGGCCCTGCTTGGGGACACGCGTCATTTCCTGTCGGTTCGCCGCCCTGACAGGTCGCCTTACCTGGAGCGGAACGCCCTGCTCTTCCTGGATGTGGACCCACTTCAGGAACTGCTGGACAAGACAATCGATGCCCAGCCCTTCCTGGGGTACCTGGTGGCCGACCCCAGTTTTCGCGGCCTGGTGCAGGCGTTATCGCTGATCGCCGAGGGCGTGACGCGCAAGCAGGCCAACCTCACGCCGTTCATGCCGGAGCTGGAGGCGTTCCACAATACGCTAGCTGCTCCTGACCCGGTGCCGCTGTCATGGCAAAACCTGCTCGCTGGCCCGGTGGCGTCGCTCGCCGGACGATACCGGTTCGTGCTGGCGAAGCCACGGCTTGATTACGGCGCGCTGCAACCCGGGGCGGCGGCGACCCAGGCGATCCGCGACGCGGCGGCGAAGCTGGAGTTCGTGCGAGGCGGGGCCGCGCGCGTGCGGATCACCGGCTCCGTGGCGCTCGACGATGATGAGTTCGCGACTGTGGCGCAAGGAGCCGTTGGAGGGCTGGTCGGCAGCATGCTGCTGATCACGCTGTGGCTGCTGATCGCCGTTCGGTCTTGGCGCCTGATCGTGCCGATCGTGCTGACGCTGCTGCTCGGGCTGGACCTGACCGCTGCTTTCGCCGCCTTGGCGGTTGGCACGCTGAACCTGGTTTCCGTCGCGTTCGCGGTTCTCTTCGTCGGGCTTGCGGTCGATTTCGCCATTCAGTTCACCGTCCGCTTCCGCGACATTCACTTCCAGACGCCTGGCGTCGTGCCGGCACTGGGCGAGACCGGACGGCTCAGCGGCGGCCAGATCCTGGTCGCCTCGCTCGCCACGGCGGCGGGATTTCTCGCCTTCACCCCGACATCCTTCGCTGGTGTGGCGCAGCTTGGCCTGATTGCCGGCGTGGGCATGCTGATTGCCTTCATCTGCACGCTGACCGCGTTGCCCGCTTTGATCGCGCTGCTCCACCCAGCGCGTGAGGCGGAGGAAGTGGGCTTTGCCTGGGCACGACCGATCGACGCGGCCCTCGTCCGGCATCGCCGTCCGGTTCTTTTCGGAGCCGCCTTGCTCGCGCTCGCGGGTGCCGGGCTGTTGCCTTGGCTGCGCTTCGACAGCGACCCGCTGCACACCAAGAACCAGGCGTCGGAGTCGGTCCGGACGCTGAACGATCTGGTTGAGGATCCGGTTACCAGCCCGTACAGCATCGAAATCCTCAAGCCCTCGGTGGCCGACGCCCTGGCGCTCGCTCCGGCCTTGCGCGTGCTGCCCACAGTGGATGGCGTGCTGAGCATCGACAGCCTGGTGCCGGATGACCAGGCGCGGAAATTGCCCATGGTGGCTGACGCGTTCAGCGTCCTGAAGACGACGCTGAACGCGCCGCCCGAGCCGCATCCGGATGCGGCGGCGATGCGGGCCGCTGTGGTTACGGCTCTTCCGGCCATGACAGCCGCCGCCGCTGACCTGCCTGCCGGCCATCCCATGAAGGCCGTCACCGACGATCTGCGACGTTTGGGGCAGGCCCCAGACGAGCGGCTGAATGCCGTTGACGCCGCCTTGACCCGCTTCTTGCCAGACCAGTTGAACCAACTGCGAACCGCGCTGCGGCCGACGCCGGTGACACGGGCTGACATCCCGGCGGACCTTGCCGCCGACTGGGTCACCAAGGACGGCCGAGGCAAGCTTCAGGTCCTGCCCAAGCACGACGCCGTCCGCGACAGCGCGGGCCTGCACCGCTTTGTGGCCGAAATCGGAGGCATCGCGCCAGGGGCGGGCGGGGCTGCCGTCACCATCGTGCGCAGCGCCGATACGATTGTTTCCGCTTTTCGAGTCGCGGCTTTCGGCGCGTTGGGGGCCATTACGGTGATCCTGGCGGTGGCCCTCCGTCGCCCGTTCGACACGATGCTTGTTCTCGCGTCCTTGCTGCTGTCAGCCTTGCTGACGGTGATCGTCGTCGTCACGCTTCCGCTGCCGTTGAACTTCGCCAACATCATCGCGCTTCCATTGCTGTTGGGAGTCGGCGTGTCGTTCAACGTCTATTTCGTCATGAACTGGCGAGCCGGACTTAGGGCGCCGCTCAGCTCGGCGACCGCCCGAGCAATTTTGTTTTCAGCCCTGACGACAGCAACCGCGTTCGGTTCGCTTGCGCTGTCTCGGCATCCCGGGACGGCGAGCATGGGCGAGCTGCTTCTGATCAGCCTTGGCTGCACGTTGCTTGCCGCCTTTGTTTTCGTTCCTGCTCTTCTGGCAATTCGCCCACGTTCTTGAACGGAGCATGTGGGCTGTGTAGCGATACTTTCCTTTGATAGCCTGTATGGCCCCAAGCCGGACGCTGCCAAAAAGCCTGTCGTGATCGTCCTCGACAACGGCCCGATCCATCCGAGCAAGGCAACGGCTGGGGCGCTCGCCGCCCGCGCTCATTGGCTCGCCGTTGAATGGCTGCCGAAATGCGCGACAGCATCGAACCTGTCTGGGGCGATCTGAAAGCGCATTAGCCCGCCTGCCAAACGTTCGCCGGTCCGCGGGCACTCGAAAACGCGATCCACGCCGCAGTCGCCAATCTGAACACCAAGCCACACCGGCATTCGTTGGCCGATCAACAACTCTTTGGTTAGACCATCCCAGGTTGCAGCCTCCGTAGCTTGAGGGATGATTGCTTTCACTGCGTCCTCACAGACTTTCGTGGTACTACAAGTTAGAACTCCTGTATAAGAGAAAGGATGCGCCGCCGGAGAAGTTCCATTACTATGTAGTTTGAGGATCTGGCATGTTATGGGATAATTATTTTCCATGGTACAATGTTGGGCAAAGTATGTCAGTACGAGATGTGGTTTATGAGCAGATCAGATCAGTGGCCGAACAGCAAAAGAAAGTTCTGCCGCGACTGGATGATGAGTTGGGACTGATGGAATCGGGGCTGGATTCCCTGTGCATCGCGGTTCTGATCGCTAATCTCGATGACAAGCTGGGAGTGGACCCATTCGGCTCCAGCGACGATACGGAAATTCCCGTCACGATAGGCGACCTGATCCGCTTCTATGAGACGGCGGCTGATGCTGCCTGAACGGCGCTCGCTGCGGTCCCTGATACTTGCCGACAGATCGTCCACCCGGTCGATCAGCGACGACCAGCGAACGGTTGGCATCCTGAACCTTGACCGCGCGTCCTGCCTTGATGTTCCGCTGGAGCGGCTTCGTGGGCGCACTGTCCTGCTGGCGACACAAAGGCAGTTGCCGACGGTGCTGGCATTGGTCGCGCTGAATGGGATCGCGTGCCGGGTGCTGGTGGCCACACCTGACCTACAGGCGCACCTGCCCTGGCTTATCGCCGAGGCTGATGTCGACCATGTGGTTGCCGACGCGGATGACGTGTCGACGCA
>CAXTXZ010000465.1:0-3752 GCA_964248015.1 uncultured Rhodopila sp.
CCTCGCCCACCAGTGCGGGGTCGAGCGCCGAGGTCACCTCGTCGAACAGCATCACCTGGGGGTCCAGCGCCAGGGCGCGGGCGATGGCGACGCGCTGCTGCTGGCCGCCGGACAGGCGGGACGGGTATGCGCCAGCCTTGTCGGACAACCCGACCAGGGCCAGGAGGTCACGCGCCCGCTGCTCTGCTTTCGCCCGCGGGATGCCGCGCACGCGGACCGGCGCGGCGGTGATGTTGTCCAGCACCGTCATGTGCGGGAACAGGTTGTAGCTCTGGAACACGATGCCGATCTTCTCACGCGACGCCGCGACGTCCCGCTCCGGCAGCTTGTGCCGCTTGCCGCCCCGGTCGAGCGCGTAGCCGACCGGCTCGCCGTCAAGCGTGACGGTGCCCTCCTGGTAGTCCTCAAGCATGTTGACGCAGCGGAGCAGCGTGGTTTTCCCTGAGCCGCTGGGGCCGATCACCACCACGGTTTCCCGGCGCGCCACGGACAGCGAGACGCCGCGCAGCACCTGGTTGTCGCCGTAGCGCTTGACGATGCCGGACATCGCCAGCATCGGGCGGCTCGCCGCCACGGCGCTTGGATCAATGGCCAACGAGGACTCGGCGCTCAAGGCGTTTCCCATACAGTGCGAGGGCGTAGCAGATGCAGAAGTAGATCGCCGCCGCCGCCAGGAAGATCTGGAACGGGGCCAGGGTGCGCTCGACAACCTCCCGGCTGGCCATCGTGAGTTCCCACAGGCCGACGATGGACACCAGGGACGTTGCCTTGATCAGGCTGATGCAGAGGTTGACGAAGGGCGGCGCGGCCAGGCGCATGGCCTGGGGGAAGATGACGATCCGCAGCATCAGGCGGCGGCTCATGCCAAGGCTTTTTGCCGCGTCCCACTGTGCTTGCGGCAGCGACTGGATGCCGGCGCGGAACGCCTCGCCCATGAATGCCCCGTAGTAGCACGCCAGGACCAGCACGACGCCCCAGAACGGCGGCAGGTCGATGCCAGTCAGCGGCAGCAGGTAGTAGACAAAGGTCAGCAGGACCAGCAGCGGGATGCCCCGGACCAGGAAGACGTAGCAGACGATGGCGCCGCGGGTGAACCGGTTGCCGAAAATTTGCGCCAGGGCAAGGCCGCATCCCAGAAGCGTGGCGGGAACGACGGCGGACGCGGCCATGAGCAGGGTCATGCCGGCGCCGTGAAACAGGTACCAGTAGCTGTGCAGCAGGGGCGCGAAGGTCTTCACGTCTTGCCCGCCCTTGCGGCACAGCATTGGCGCATGGCGATCATGACACGAACGCCAACTGGCGCTCCGCCACCTTGGCCCCCAGGCTGATCACGCTGGTCAGCGCCAGGTAGATCAGCGCCACCGCCAGGAACACGTCATAGGTGTTCGCCGAGGACTCCACCCAGACCTGCGCCACCTTCATCACGTCCATCACCGCGATCGCCGCCACCTGGGCGGTGTCCTTCGTGATGCTGATGCCCTGGTTCGCCAGCGGCGGGATCACGCGGGCGATCACCTGGGGCAGCACGACCACCCGGTACAGCGTCCACCGCCGCATCCCCAGCGCCCGGCCTGCCTCGTACTGACGGGCGCTGACGGATTGCAGGCCGCCGCGATAGATTTCCGCGACGTAGCCGCCGTTTTGCAGGCACAGCGCCAGCAGGCCGGAGGCGAAGCCCGACAACGGCATCCCGGCCAGCGACAGGCCGAAGTAGACGATGTACATCTGGATCAGCAACGGCGTGTTGCGCACCAGTTGGATGTAGGCGCCCGCCACCCAGCCGAGCGGGCCACGCGTCGCCTGGGCCAGCGCCACCAGCAGCCCCCAGACGGCGCAGATGGCCATGGTCAGCAGCGCGAGTTCGACGGTCACCTCCGCGCCCTCCAGCAGCGCGGGGAACAGGCGGGCCAGGAAGTTGACGTTGAACGGCACGGGTCTCAGTACTGGTTGAAGTCGTAAGGGCGTTGCGGCGGGGCGTCCTTGTGCAGCCACTTCTGGTACCACTCCTGGTACTTGTTGTAGCGCGAGCCGTAGCGCAGTTCGCCCACCCAGGTGTCAAGGAACAGCCACCACTTGAAGTCGCCCGGCTTCATGTAGATCGAATCCTGCGCGACGTAGGCGAATGGCGTGCCGGCGACATCCAGCCGCATCAGGTCGTCGTTCTCGTGCTCGTAGTAGTCGGCGATCGGCTTGTCGATGTTGAACGCCGTCGCCCGGCCGGTCTTGACCGCCAGGAACAAGGCCGAGGGGCTGTCCAGCAGCAGCGTCTTGGCCTTCGGCAGCAACTGCTTCGCCCGCTCGATCGCCGGCGGCACGTTCAGGATGGCGTAGGTGTATTTCGGGTCGTTCAGCTCCTGGATCGTCTTGATCTTGGCGTCCTTGCGCGCGATCAGGCTGTTGCCGGTGTCGAGATAGGGGCGGGTGAAGGCGATCCGCACCGCGCGATCCGGATAGATGGTGGTGGAGCACAGGCCGAAATCCACCTTGCCCGACAGCGCGGCGGGGAAGCGGCCGTCGGACTGCACGACGACGAACTCGACCTTCTTCGGATCGCCCAGCAGGTCCTTGGGGATTTCGTGCGCCATGTCGATCTAGAAGCCGACCAGCTCGCCGTTGTCATCGACATGGGCCAGCGGCGGCGACGTGCTGTAGGTCGCGACGATGATCTTGTCGCGCTTCAGCACCGTGTCGAGCAGCGAGTCCTGTGCCCTGGCCGGAGCGATTGCCGCCAAAATAAGCATGGCGGCAAGGAACGAGTGGCATAGGCGCGGCATCATGATCCCCCTTTTTGGTTGTGGTTGCGAAAATCGTGCCGATGGATGAGTTGGCTGGCCTTTAAATCGCGTCCAGTTTGAAAACCGTAGCGCAGCCGCTTTGTCACAGGTGCCGCCCGGCAGAGTTGTCTTTAGATCGCGGCTTAGGAAACTGCCGGTTCCAAACCGGACGCGGTTTAGCTATGACCTCTTAACATTGTGTCTCAAGTGAGATACATTTATTCCAAGCTGATAGAGGGCGTGCAGTGCCAGAGACAACTATGATCCACATCCGTATGGAGCAAGGCGTAAAGGACCGGGCATCTGAGGCGCTTGCCAAAATGGGGCTAACTGTTTCCGACGCTGTTCGAGTTCTGTTGATCAGGGTCGCAAGCGATCAAGCTTTCCCGTTCGCCATTAAAGTGCCTAACGCGGAAACCAAGGCAGCTATGGCAAGCCGGGAACTGGTTGGCCCATTTGCAACCGCCGAGGACCTATTTCATACCCTCGACACCGATGTCGGCCAATAAGCGTGCTCGTCTGCCTCGCCAGTCATACTACGAGAAAGGGTTTACCAAAGACTGGCACCGGCTTACCCACTCTCGCCGGTACAATATGAACACGCTGAAGGAGGCGATGTTGCTGCTGATAGCCAATACCGGCCCTTTGCCGCTGGAATGGCGGGATCATGAACTTGTCGGAGATTGGAACGGGCACCGCGAATGCCATATCGGCGGCGACTTCCTGCTCATCTACCGAGCTGATCATGATAAGGTTGTTTTCGTGAGAGCTGGAACTCATTCGGTGCTTTTTGGATAAGTCGCTTTTTGGTTTGTAAGCCAAGGAGCTGTTCGACGTTCTGTCTGCCAATTCGGCTTCCGCAGGGGCTTGCCTCCATCCCTCCGGTTCTGCCCTCATAGGCGGGTAAACAACCGGCAGGGCAGAACGATGTGGCAATTCTGGATCGACCGCGGCGGCACCTTCACCGACATCGTCGCG
>CAXTXZ010000466.1:0-3750 GCA_964248015.1 uncultured Rhodopila sp.
GTCGATCACTCGGCGAGGCGTGATTGCCGGCGCGGCGGGCGGCGCGGCGCTTTCAGCGGGCGTCGCACGGGCCGACGACACATCGCCGGCGCAGGCCCGCCGGCCCGACGACATCGCGGGCAGGACCGTTCCTGTCATGCTGCGCGTCAATGGCGAAAATCTGCATCTGGCGGTCGATCCGCGGGCGTCGTTGCTGGACACGCTGCGCGAGGATGTTGGCCTGACGGGCACGAAGAAGGGATGCGACCGCGGTTCCTGCGGCGCCTGCACGGTGCATGTCGATGGCCGCCGCGTGGTGTCGTGCCTGACCCTGGCCGCACGGTGCCAGGACAAGGAAATCACAACCATTGAGGGCCTTGCCTCGAACGGCAAGCTGCACCCGGTGCAAGCCGCCTTCGTGGAGCATGACGGCTTCCAGTGCGGCTATTGCACGCCGGGGCAGATCATGTCGGCGGCGGCGCTGATCAAGGAGGGCCACGCAGGCAGCGACACCGAGATACGCGAATGGATGAGCGGCAACATCTGCCGCTGCGGCGCCTATCCGAACATCGTGGCCGCCGTCCGCCAAGCCGCGCGGGAGGGTTGAGCGATGCAGCCAGTCACGCTGATCCATCCAGCCAACGTCAAGGCGGCCATCGCCGCCGCCAAGGGCGGGCAGGCGAAATACATTGCCGGCGGCACGGACCTGTTGCAGCTCACGAAGGACAATGTTGAGACGCCGGACCATCTTGTGGACCTTGAGGCGCTCGACATGGCGGCCATACGCGCCACCGAGGACCGCTTGCAACTGGAGCCGCTGGCGCGCATGAGCGATGTCGCGGCGCACCCGGCGGTGGCGAGGAACTGGCCGGCGCTGTCGCAGGCGCTGCTGCTGTCGGCCTCGCCGCAGGTGCGCAACATGGGCACGATGGGGGGCAACCTGCTGCAACGCACGCGGTGCGGCTATTTCCGCGACACGGGTTTCGCCTGCAACAAACGCGTTCCCGGTTCCGGCTGCCCCGCCATCAATGGCGAGAACAGGAACCTCGCGATCCTGGGCGTCAGCGATCACTGCATAGCCTCCAACGCCTCGGACATGGCTGTCGCCCTGGTGGCGCTGGACGCGGAGCTTGAGCTGGCTGGGCCGAACGGCGTTCGCAAGGTGCCCATCGGGGACTTCCACTGCTTGCCTGGGGATACGCCGCATGTAGAGACGGTTCTTGAACCGGGCGAAATGATCACCGGCATTGCCATTCCGGCTTCCGCGGCGGCGAAGCGGTCGGGTTACCTGAAGGTGCGCGACCGGGCGAGCTTCGAATGGGCCGTCGTCTCGGCCGCGGTGGCGCTGGACATTGATGGCGGCGTGATCCGGGGCGCGCGGGTCGCGGCCGGCGGCGTGGGCGCCAAGCCCTGGCGCCTGCCGGAAACAGAGGCCGCGTTGATCGGCAAGCCCGCCGACGCCGCCACGCTGAAGGCGGCGGCGGAGCAGGCTGGCGAGGGCGCCAGGCCAGCGAAGATGAATGCGTTCAAGGTTGTGCTGCTGAAGCGCACCGTGCTGCGCGCGCTGCAAACCGTCTCGGCTTGAGGAGCACTGTTCATGCCAGTCATTGGAAAGCCGATCGACCGCATCGACGGCAGGCTGAAAGTCACCGGCGCGGCGAAATACGCGGCCGAGTTCCGCGTGCCGAACGTGGTTCACGCCGTGCTGGTGCAAAGCACGGTGGCCTCCGGCTCGATCGCCGGGTTCGACTTGCAGGAAGCGCAAGACATGCCGGGCGTCCTGGCGATCATCACGCCGGAAAACGCCGGCAAGCTGTCTAGCCCCAAGGACGTGCAGCAGGCGGTGAAGGGGCCGTTGCTGCAGAACGGGGACATTCAGTACAATGGCCAGCATGTCGCCGTCGTGGTCGCCGAAACGCTGCAACAGGCCCAGGCGGCGGGGGCGCGTGTCCATGTCCGCTATGTGGCTGGCGAGGCCACCACGTCCATGGATGCGGCGCTTGGCCAAGCCTACGTGCCGAAGCATTTCCGCAACGGGCAACGGCCGCCCGATTCTAGCCGGGGCGATGCCGGCGGCACTTTCAGCGCCGGGGCGGCGAAAGTTGACACCACATACATTACGCCGATCGAGCATCATAACCCAATGGAGCCGCACGCCACCATCGCGGCATGGGATGGCGACAAGCTGACGGTCTGGACAACGACGCAGGGCATCTCCGGGGCGCAGGCGACGCTGGCAGGCCTGTTCGGGCTCGACAAGTCCGATGTGCGGGTGATCTGCCCTTATGTTGGCGGGGGATTTGGGTCCAAGGGGAACACCTGGCCTCCGGCGGCGCTCGCGGCGCTCGCGGCGCGGATGGTGAAGCGCCCGGTCAAGCTGGTGCTCAGCCGAGCGCAGATGTACACGTCGAACGGCTACAGGCCGCGCACTGTGCAGAAGCTGAAGCTGGCGACCGACAGCGACGGCAAGCTGGTGTCGATCCGGCACGACGGCATCAGCTCGATGTCGCATGAGGATTTGGGCGAGTTCGTCGAGCCCGTGGCGCTGGCATCGGAAATGCTTTACGCCTGCCCCAACGTCGCCATCACGCATCGCGTGGTGGGGCTGAACATGCCACTGCCGACCTACATGCGCGCGCCGGGGGAGGCGTCTGGCGTCTTTGCCCTGGAGTCCGCGATGGATGAACTCGCGGTGGCGCTGAAGATGGACCCGATCGAGTTCCGCCTGCGGAACTACGCGGAGAATGATCCGAGTGACGGCAAGCCGTTCGCCAGCAAGGCGCTTCGGCAGTGCTACGAACAGGGCGCGAAGGCTTTCGGTTGGGAAAGGCGCGGCGCAGAGCCTAGGTCGATGCGGGACGGCAACACGTTGATCGGGTGGGGCTTCGCCACCAGCACGTATCCGACCAACCGGTCCCCGGCGCATGCGCGGGTCCGCATGGACCGCGAGGGCAATGTTGTCGTGCAAAGCGGCACGCAGGATCTTGGCACGGGCACCTACACCGTCATGACGCAGGTTGCGTCGGATGCCTTGGGCGTGCCGATGCATCGCATCCGGTTCGAGCTTGGCGATTCACGGCTGCCGCCCGCGCCGGGTTCCGGCGGCGCGTCCACGGTGCCAAGCGGTGCGCCAACCGGGAAGGCGGCGGGCGAGGCTTTGCGGGAGAAGATCAAGGATCTTGCGCTGGCCGGCGGCTTTCGCAATCAGCCGCGCGATGCGTTGCAAGTCCGTGATGGGGCTGTGGCGGCAGCGGGCCGCCGGGTTTCGATTGGGGATTTGCTGGCGCGTGGCAACCACCCGTTCATTGAGGTTGAAATCCAGACCGCCCAGGGCGACGAGAAGAAGGCATTCTCGATGCACGCGTTCGGGGCGCAGTTCGCCGAGGTGCGGGTCGATCAGGACCTTGGGGAAATCCGGGTCAGCCGCTTTGTCGGCGCGTTCGACGGCGGGCGCATCCTGAACAGCAAGACAGCGCGCAGCCAGTTGATCGGCGGCATCACCTACGGGATCGGCATGGCGCTGCTGGAGGAAACACTGGTCGATCCCGAAACCGGACGTGTCGTCAACAGCAATGTCGCCGAGTACCTGATGCCGGTGAACCGCGATGTTCCCGATATCCAGACAATACTTGTCGAAAACAATGAAACCAATTCCAACTCGCTCGGGGTGAAGGGCCTGGGCGAACTGCCGATGGTGGGGGTCGCCGCGGCGATTGCCAACGCGGTGCATCATGCAACGGGAGTGCGAGTCAGGAAGGTTCCCATCCGCAT
>CAXTXZ010000467.1:0-3737 GCA_964248015.1 uncultured Rhodopila sp.
GCGCGACGGCTTCGGTCATGGTGTCCAGCTTGTCCCGCAGCACCCCGTTCAGATGCCCCAGGTGCCGATCGAAATTCCGGCTGAAATATTCCGCGACAACCATCTGGTCCAGCGCGCCCGTTCCGCTGTCGCCCTTCAGCGGCAGCAGGCGGCGCATGATCTCCCACTCTGCGATGACGTAGCCAAGCCGAAGCGCGGGGGCCAATGATTTCGAGAACGAGCCGAGGTGGATGACGCACCCTGGGTCTAGGGCGTACAATGCGGGCGGTGCCTCGATCCCTTCCCACAAAAGGTCCGCGTAGCACTCGTCCTCGAAGATCGCGACGTTGTACTCGCGCGCCAGCTTGATCAGCGCATGCCGCCGGTCCAGCGGCAGGATGCTGGCGGTCGGGTTCTGGATGGTCGGGATCGTGTAGATGAACTTCGGCGTGACGCCCTGCGCCTTGAGGTCGGCAAGCTGCCGCGCCAGCGCCTCGATCACGATGCCGTCGGCGTCCAGCGTCATGCCGGCCAGTTTCGCGCCTATCTTGCGGAACCGGTTCATCGCGCCCTGGTAGCAGTACTCCTCGGTCAGCACGGTGTCGCCAGGGTTGACCAGCAACTTGCTGATCATGTCGATGCCCTGGCCGGAGCCGGTGGTGATCATGATGTCGTCGATCGGCGCGTCGATCCCTCGGTGCCGCTTGCACTTGTCCGCGACGAACGCGCGCAGGCCGGGGTAGCCCTGCGGCCCGAGGCCCAGGTTGTAGATCGCCAGCTTGTCGCCGTCACGCCGCAGCACGGACGCCGCCGCGTCGATCAGGCCCTCGATCGGGATCTGCTCGGGATCGTTGTTGCCGCCGATGAAATAGTACTTCGGGAACGGCGCCCAGCGCGGCGCGGGATCGGGCAGGCCGGCGCTGTAGAGTTTGCTGTAATCGATCAGTGTGGCGCTCATGCCGATTCCTCCGCGTTTCGTTGTTGCGCGGAAGGCTAGCATCGATCCCCAGGCGGACGAAGCCCCACAGTTTCCACTTTCCCTGCTCATGGCTAATGTGACCGTATGGAATGAAGGAAGGCCGCCGCATGATCCAGTCCGAAGGCGAGCGCAACATCTCCTTTGTCGGCCACACCGACCAGGGCGGCCGGGGCGACGGCGTGCAGGTCATGGTGAACCGGGGCCATGCCTATGTCGGCACCCGCGTCAGCCGGGGCGTGATGGTCACCGACGTCCGCGACCCGCGCAACCCGAGGCCGGTGAACTTCGCGCCGATCCACCCGAATTCCTGGTGCATGCACCTGCAAACGGCAAACGACCTGCTGCTGTGCATCGAGGAACTCGACCTCAAGGCCCTGCTGTCGATCAAGGACTACTACAGCGCCTCGAACCAGGTCGATTCGTCCCGCTACGGCAAGCGCGGCGAGGACTTCTCCGCCGGCATGCGGGTCTACGACATAGCCGATCCCGCCAACCCCCGCCCGATCGGCTTCATGGAGGTCGAGGGCCTTGGCCTGCACCGCATCTGGTGGACCGGTGGCCGCCATGCCTATGCCTCCGCGCTGCTGGACGGTTTCCTCGACCATATTCTCATCAGTATCGACATGGCCGACCCAACCAGGCCGCGTGAGGTCGGGCGCTGGTGGATACCCGGCATGCACGCCGCCGCCGGCGAGACCGCTCACTGGAAAGGCCGCTGGGCGCTGCATCACGCCGTGGTGGAGGACGACATCGCCTACGCCTCCTGGCGCGACGGCGGCCTGACCATCCTGGACGTGAAGGACCCCACGGCGCCGTCGCTGATCGTCCACCGCAACTGGAGCCCGCCCTACGGCGGCGGGACGCACAGCGCCCTGCCGCTGCACGATCGCGGCCTGCTGGTGGTCGCCGACGAAGCGACCATGAACATCGACCAGGAGCAAATGAAGCGAACTTGGGTTTTCGACATCCGCGACAAGGCCAACCCAGTGTCGATCGCGACCATGCCGACCCCCAATGACCAGGACTATGTCAAGATGGGCGGCCAGTTCGGGCCGCACAACCTGCACGAGAACAGGCCCGGATCGTTCCGCTCATCAACCACGGTATTCGCCACGTGGCAGAGCGCGGGCGTCCGCGTCTTCGACATCGCCAACGCCTACCAGCCCAAGGAAATCGGCTATTATGTCCCGCCGCAGCCGGCGAAATGGATGGAGCCGATGCGCGGCCGGGCAAAAATCCGGCACACGGCGGATATCTTCGTGGCGGAAGATGGGTTGATGTACGTAACGGACTACGATGCCGGGCTGTACATCCTGCAATGGAACGGAACCTGACAGCCGCCGGATCAACACCAATGATGACAAAGAAAAAGCAATGAAAATTGGATTTATCGGGCTTGGCATGATGGGTGCCGGCATGGCGTCCAACCTGCAAAAAGCTGGTCACGACCTCGTTGTCCATGACCTGACCCGCCAGGCCGCATCAAAGCATCTGAACGCCGGCGCGACATGGGCGGAAAGCCCGCGCGCGGTCGCGGAAGTTTCCGACATCGTCTTCACGTCGCTGCCGACGCCGGCTGACGTGCGGCAAGTCGGCGCCGATCTGCTGGAGGGTTTTCGTCCCGGCGCTGCCTGGTTCGACCTGTCAACGAACGCGGTGGACGTCGTGCGGTCCCTGCACGCGACGTTCGCGGAGAAAGGCATCGATTTCCTCGACGCCCCCGTCAGCGGCGGCCCGAAGGGCGCCAACAGCGGCCGGCTGGCGATATGGGTCGGCGGCGACAAGGCGGTGTTCGACAAACACCACGCCGTGCTGTCGGCCATGGGCGACCAGGCCGTCCACATCGGAGCGATCGGCGCCGGATCGATCGCCAAGCTGGTGCACAACGCGTCCTCGGCCGCGGTGAACGTCGTGCTGTCGGAAGTCTTCACGGTGGGCATCAAGGCCGGCGTCGAGCCGCTGGCGCTGTTCGAGGCCGTTCGCCAGGGCGCTTCCGGACGCAACCGCATGTTTGACCGCCTGGCTGACCATTTCCTCACCGGCAGCTACGACCCGGCCGATTTCGCCCTGCGCCTGCTGCACAAGGACGTTTCCCTCGCCTGCCAGCTTGCTCGCGACGTCCAGGTGCCGATGCGCCTGACCAACATGGCGCTGATGGAGCTGACCGAGGCGCTGAACCGCGGTTGGGGCGCACGCGACTCCCGTGTAGGCTCCCTGCTGCAACAGGAGCGCGCCGGCATTCCGCCCATCGCCGTGGCGCCCGACCGGATCAAGGCCGTTTTGGAAGCCGACACGAAATAAAGGAATTCAACCATGCAGCTTGGCGCCCTGGTCCCGTTCAACGACACCGGCGGCGATCCGTCCCTGGTGCGCGACTTCGCCCAAAGCCTGGAAGCCATGGGATACGACTTCCTGGAAGCGCCCGACCATGTGGTGGGCGCGAAGCCTGAAGCCGATGCAAGCGCCGACCCCCGCCGCGTCGTCGCCGACAGCCTGTACCACGACCCCTTCGTCCTGCTCGGCTTTTTGTCGGGCTGCACCACGAAGCTGGCGTTCTCCACCGGGGTGCTGATTGTCGCGCAAAGGCAGACGGCCCTTGTGGCCAAGCAGGCCGCCTGCCTTGATGTCCTGTCCGGCAGCCGCTTCCGCCTGGGCATCGGCGTCGGCTGGAACCCGGTCGAGTTCACCGCCCTGAACGAGAATTTCCACAACCGGGGCCGCCGATCCGAGGAACAGGCGCAGGTGATGCAAGCCCTCTGGGCGCAGCCGCACTTCAACT
>CAXTXZ010000468.1:0-1200 GCA_964248015.1 uncultured Rhodopila sp.
AAAGTTGCCAGGCTCTTAAAGCAGAAACGGCACAAGCAGGGTGGTCAGAAGCGCATTCAAACCCATTGCAATGCCCGCGAACGTTCCGGCCAACGGGTCGACTTGGAAGGCTCGGGCGGTTCCAATTCCGTGCGAGGCCACACCTGCCGCGAAGCCGCGTGCGCGTTTATCGGTGACACCCATCCAGTTCATTAAAGGCGTCACGATCATCGCGCCTAGAATGCCTGTCAGGATCACCAGCACAGCGGTCAACACGGCATCTCCGCCCAGGCGGGCCGTTATTGCCATCGCGACCGCCGCTGTGACCGACTTCGGCGCGATCGACATGACAACCGTTGGCGATGCCCCTAAAGCCCGGGCGATCAGGACCGCTGTCCCCAAAGCGGTGACTGAACCGGCAACCAGCGCGCACACCATTGGCAGGATTGAGCGAACGACAAGAAGCCGGTTTTGATAGAGTGGAATTCCCAGCGCCACGGTTGCGGGGCCAAGCAGGAAATGGATGAACTGCGCGCCATCAAAGTAGGTGGCGTAAGGCGTGCCGGTGCCGCGTAGCAGCAGACCGATCAATGCCATTGACAGCAGGACCGGATTGACAAGTGGGTGACGCCGCAGCGCCGCCGACAACCGATCGCAAGCGCAATACACCAGGACCGTAACCGTCAGCCACAGCAGCGGGCTCCGTGCCAGATACACCCATACCGCAAAAGCATCATCACCCATGAGTGCGCCGCGCAATGAACGTGAAGACTGACGCCGTCACCATCAGGCTGAGCACCGTTGAAATGACAATGCCCACCAGGATCGGAACGGCATTCCCGGCCAGCACGTCAAGCCGTTGAACAACCCCAACGCCGGCTGGAATGAACAGCAATGACAGGTTTCCCAGAAGGCCTTGCCCTGTTTTCTCAAACGTGCCGTCACGTAGTTCGCCTGGCGCCAGCCACCCGACCTGGTCCCGAGCCAGCAGCAGCAGCACACACAGGACAAGGCCGATGACCGGTCCTGGTATCGGTACCTCGCTTGCATGCGCAATGGCCTCCCCAAGCACTTGGCACAACAGTATCAAGCCTAGACTGAGCAACATCCTCGATTAGCTCCAACCTCAAAACAATGCCACGATGTCATTGTTGCCAGCCAAAGCATGACATGATGAGCACAAAGTGCACATCATTGATGATAGCATCAACTTGGTGAAGG
>CAXTXZ010000468.1:1300-3736 GCA_964248015.1 uncultured Rhodopila sp.
TTCGCGGCCCATCCCACCACGCCTTTAGCCGCTCTGTCGCCTGAACCCGTGACCGGTGTAGGCTCCACCTGACACCCAGCTCCGTGGAGACTGCTCGGCGGTATTCGGCGTCATGCAGCGCTTTTGCGTCGCAAGCCCTTTTGACCGGATCGTCATAAAACGAGGAAAGCTTGCTGGCGCCCATGCCTGGCGAAGCCAGCCAGCGCGGCGCATGGATCGTGGCGAGCTGCTCAATATCCGTAAGCAGGCGAACAATGCCCATTCCGGTTGCCGGACATGACGCCTGGAAGGCGTCGCCAATCAGCACGACCCCATCCTTCCTGTAGTTCTCGGCAACATACAGATCGATCGGCCTTGCCACGGCCGGCTTGAGCGCGCGATAGGGCCCAATGACGTCAGACAGATGCGGCAGGATCTGATGCAGGCCAGGGTTGGGATCACTCAGGAACGCCTTGGTCCAAGGCGCCTTGTAATCACGGTAAGTAAACAGGTTGACACGCATTGCCGAGCCCATCGTGAACGCGGCAAGGTAGTCGATCTTGTCTTGGATGTATTCCTTCTGATACACTAAAAACGAATGCCGAAAAGCGCCTTCACTTTCTGGTTCTATATCAAACCCGAAAGTCAGGGAGTGCGCTTCCCGAAGGATGCGGCGCTCAATGCCGATTTGCTTGGCCAAGGCAAATCCCTGGCCCGTGGCGATGACCACCAAGCGGCCGCTGATGACCATGCCGTTGGAGATGCGGACTTGTTGCACTGAATCGCTGGTTTCTATGCTGGCAACGCGCCCGATGACCTGTCGGACGTTAGGCGGCAACATCGCGCGCGCGCGGTTGACGAGCACTTCGTAGCGCAAGCCAAAGTTCACCGTCCTGCAGTTGGCCACGATCCGGCCAAAGCGGGCAACGCTGACCGTTTCCCCGCGAAACAGTCCGGCCGTAAGGTCGCTTAGAAAGCCAAGCCGCTGAAGCTGCTCGACCATCGCCCCGTCGAGATGTTCCGCCCGGAAGTCGGCCGGATAGACAGCATGCCGGTCGATCAAGGCAATCTTGTAACCCGCGCGGCCAAGCGCCGTCGCGGCAAGGGTGCCACTGATGCCGCTGCCGATGATCACGATGTCGGCTACTGCGGAAGAGTCTGCTGTGGAGGAGACCAGATGCTCCTCAGATGCGCCTGTGCCCACGTGTCATTGCTCCAGAAACAAAACGGATAATAAGCTTCGGCGACAAAATTCCGAATCAACTGATCATGATTCAAGCGCTGCTGGAGACACGCGGTGGCGCATGTCAGGCCGATGCACAGCCGTATATGTTCAAAGCCCAAGAGTCGGCAAGATGCCAAAGGTCAAGTCCGGTCACCCAAGAGCCGGCGAGCAGTGCCCGGTTCTTGCAGGGATGACAGAATGAAACAGGCTCAAACAGAATGGCAACCTGCCAGCCAAGACTATGATATATATTACAAATTGTCACGTTCCGAGACATTTCAGCAGGAGGTCCAGCGTAATCGTTGGCCGCGTCGGCGACGCCCCTGGCGGGAGCCAGGGCGCGGCATCTTGGCCGCCCATGGCAAGCGGGATATCCACCGCGGTTTGTTGGAGCAAACGAGATGCTTAGTTTGATTGGTAAGGTTGCGATCGTCGCGGGCGCCGGCTCCGTTGGGCCGAAAAACAGCCCGGTCTGGGGCAACGGCAAGGCGACCGCGGTTTTGCTCGCCCGTCAGGGCGCCTCAATCTTCGCACTGGATGTCGACGATGACGCGCTGGCGGAAACCAAGTCGATCATCGAAGCCGAAGGGGGCGCCTGTGCTGCCCACCATTGCGACATGATGGTCGCGGCGGAGGTGCAGGGCATGGTGCAGGCTTGCCTCAGTCGCTTCAAGCAGATCAACATCCTCGTCAACAATGTGGGCGGGTCCGCGCCTGGCGATCCGGTTTCCATGGCCGAGGAGGTCTGGGACAGGCAAATCGACTTGAACCTGAAGACGGCGTTCCTCGGCTGCAAACACGTGCTGCCGGCCATGCTGGCACAGGGCAAGGGGGCGATCGTCAACATCGCTTCTGTCGCAGGCATGCGGAACGACTTCCTCAGCGGGCGGTCGCATGTCGGTTACAGCGCGGCGAAAGCCGGTGTCATCCAGTTGTCACGCTCGGTCGCCGGGACTTACGCCAGGCAGGGCATACGGGTGAACACGGTCGTGCCGGGCCTGATGCACACGCCCTTGGTGGAGCACCGGCTGGCGCGCACCGTTGGCGGCAATGACGCGCAGAAACTGATTGATGCGCGGAACGCCGCCGTGCCGATGGGCCACATGGGCGATGCCTGGGACGTCGCTCACGCCGTGCTGTTCCTTGTGTCCGACGAAGCCCGGTTCATCACCGCCACCGAAATTGTCGTTGATGGCGGCAGCACGTCTTCGATGCCATGAGAGATGGACGCC
>CAXTXZ010000469.1:0-2698 GCA_964248015.1 uncultured Rhodopila sp.
GACAAGGCGCCCGCCAGGGCCACGTCCGCGACGCGCTGAAACCCAGTTGTCCCTTGTTGCTCCAACCCTGAGGGCATCGCAGCCTCAAACGGGCGTCAGCCCCCCGCCGGACCCACTTCCAGCGCCAACCATTTCGGGCCAGGCGTTGCGCGCACCTTTGGCCAGACCAGCATCAGCACGTAGTCTCGTTTGCCAGAGCGAGCCGTGGCGACGCCCGTCATGACATCGGCGGGTGTGCCAACCGGTTGGTCCTGCACGCGCAGGATGACATCGCCATCAACCATGCCTTTGCGCGCTGGATCTGAATCAGCGCCCACGCTCCTCACCAGCACGCCCTTCTGGTCGGCCGGCACCCCCGCCTTGGCCCGGCCGTCATCATCCAGCGGGGCCAGGGAAAGCCCCAGGTCCGGCGGTATGACGATTTTCGGCCGCGGTGTCGGCGCCAGCGCATCCAGCGCGTCCCATCCTTGCCGCGGCCATTCCTCGACGGTGACGGGCATCTTGCGCTCCTTGCCGTCGTGCCGCACCGTCAGGGTCACGGTGTCGCCGACCGGCGTATGAACGAGATTACGCAGCAAGGCACGCTCATCGGTCGGCACGATCTCGTTGTAGCCCAGGACCACGTCGCTGATCATAAGCCCCGCCTTGCTCGCCGGCCCATCCGGCACCACCCAGGATACGATCGATCCCTTGGCCTCCGTCATCCCCATCGCCTCGGCGATCTCGTGCGTCACTTGTTGCAACTTGATGCCGATCCACGCGGGACGCACCCAGCCATAGGCCCGCAGCCGGTCGATGACGAACTGCGCGCTGCTCGACGGGATCGCAAAGCCAAGCCCGACGGAACCAAGGGTCGGCGAGATAATGGCCGAGTTCACGCCCACCACGTTGCCCTGCATGTCAAACAGCGGCCCGCCGGAATTGCCGTGGTTGATCGTCGCGTCGGTCTGGATCAGGTCATCATAAGGCGAGTTCTGGATGTCGCGGTTGAGCCCGCTCACAATGCCTCCGGAAACCGACAGGCCGATGCCAAACGGATTGCCCGCGACGAACACTTGGTCACCCACCTGCAGCCGGTCGCTGTCGCCCCAGTGCGCTGCTGGCAGAGGACGGCCCGCTTCCACCTTCAACAGCGCCAGATCGGCCAGGCGTGAGGCGCTCAGTGTCTTGGCGGACAACCGCGTGCCGTTGGACAGGGTGACGGTGATCTCGAACGCGTTCTCCACCACATGGTAGTTGGTGACGATCAGCCCTGACGGGTCAATGAAAAAACCGGACCCGACGAAGTTCTTAACGCCGGCCCCAGGGTTGGCATTCGGCGCAGCCGCATCCACGGTAGGGGTCGCCGACGCGGCAGAGGCCGCCTGCTCCACCTTTGCCGTGGCTATATTGACAACGGTCGGCAGCAGGCCGCGAATGATGGAAGCTTGGTCAGTGTTACCCTCCTCAGCAAACACTGGACCCGCCCAGGTCCAGGCCAGCATCGCAATGACGACGCCGGACCTCCCGACTTGACGCAAAAGCTTCTGCCAGCGGCGCGCTGTTGGAGTTGCCTCAGCATGGCGCGGCCTGTTTGACATTGCTTCAATGCCCTCCGGTTTCCTCAATGGTAATCGCCGTTCCGTGGCGTCATCAATCCTCGTTCAGCGCCAGCCTCAGGTCGGCCACGCCCATCGGGTCTTCCAGCGCCGCCAGTCGTCCCGCCGCCAGCCAGGCGAATCGTTCCAGCAGCGCTTTCCGCCGAATGGCGGGAAGGCGCGCGGGCAAGGGTTCCCGCAGCACGTCGGCATCCCGGCCCGCGCAGACGATCAGCCCGGTTTCCGGCGGCAGGACTTCGCGGGGGAAGTCGCAGTCAACCGCAAAGAAGAACTGGTCGCAGAACGGCTGATACTCGGTCCATTTCCCATCAGACAGATAATCACGCAGCCCTGATTTTACCTCGATGCAAACGAATCCCCCACCCGGCTGCATGGCCAGGATATCAGCCCGCCGTCCGTTCGCCAGCCGCACCTCATGCAGCGGCGCCCAGCCCAGCCGCAGGCACAGCCGAGCCGCCGCTCGGCGCACCAGGGCCGTACGCTCAGGAAAGCCGATGGCGTCCATCCCGGCCGCCGTCAGTCCACCAGCTTGTTGATGGCCTGCGCCAGCCTCACGTCGTTGTTTGACAGGCCGCCCACATCATGGGTCGACAGCTCGATCCGCACGCTGTTCCAGACATTTGACCAGTTGGGGTGATGATCCAGCTTTTCCGCCAGCAGCGCGACGCGGCTCATGAACCCCCAGGCCCCGTTGAAATCGGCGAACTTGAATTCCCTCCGGATCGCGTCCCGGTCGAGCGCCGGGGCCCAGCCCGGAACCGTCATCCCCAGGGACCGCCGTTCCGCATCAGTCAGTTTCGTCGCCATCTCACGCTCCTTCCGTTAAACGTGCCATGTCGTCCAGCGCCTCCGCGAATTCGGTCATGAACGCCGCGACCACCTGTCGGCAACTCGCGACGCTGTCCACCAGCCCGACCCCCTGGCCGACAAAGTAGCTGACGAGCGCACGGGCTTTCGGGTTGCCGGCCTCGGCTGCCTTGTTCACCCGCGCCATCGCCGGCTCGCTGATGAGCCCTTGCAACGGCATCGGCAGCGTTCCCGGACTGTCGGGCGCATCCCATGCATCGGTCCAGGCGGCACGCAACTGCCGCGCGGGCTTG
>CAXTXZ010000469.1:2739-3730 GCA_964248015.1 uncultured Rhodopila sp.
CCAGCACCGGAACCTTGCCCTGAACCACCCGCAGCACCTCCGGCACCAGCACCATGGTCGAGACTTCGCCGCAATGGCCGCCCGCCTCGGTGCCCTGCGCAACCAAGATGTCCACGCCAGCCGCGACCTGCCGCACCGCATGGTCCCGCGCTCCGACCAGCGCGGCACAGGGAATACCGTGCCGCCGAGCGCGTTCAAGCATCGACGTCGGAGGCACCCCCAGCGCGTTGGCGATCAGCCGGATAGGATGGCGGAAAGCGACGTCCATCAGCTTGTCGCCTGTCTCGAACTGATACGGCGGCGGCCGGTTCGGATCTTCCCGTGAATACGTGCCAGCGATGGGATCGACATCGTGACGGCGCAGCAGGTCATGGACAAACGCGCGATGCGCCGGTGGAACCTGCGCCGCCAGATCGCCTTGGGTTGCGCCGGTTCCCGTGCGCACCAACAGGTTCTCCGGCACCAGCAGGTCAACGCCATAGGGCTTGCCGCCGACATGCGCGTCGATCCAGGCCAGTTCGACCTCAAGCTGTTCCGGCGTGTACCCCGCCGCGCCGAACACGCCGAAGCCACCTGACTGGCTGACTGCCGCGACGACATCCCGGCAGTGGCTGAACGCCAGCAGGGGGAATTCGATCCCGAGCATCCGGCAGAGTTTGGTATCCATCGGGCGGTGGCCTTATTGGCAGGGCGGAGGTGACGCGAGTCGAGGATCAGCTTGGGCGTGGCATTGACTAGACCATTCTCACGTTGACTGGAAATAACCGCTGTGGCGGAGGAAATTGGCATTCTCTTTGGGGGGTGAAGCAGTTGACGAGGCTGCCGAGGGCTTTCCACAACGCGTCGATGGTTCGCAAGGCGCGGGCAGGCAGCACCGCCTTCAGTTTGGCGGGCGCCTGTTCGATTGGGTTCAACTTCGGGCTATAGAGTGGGATATATACCCCGTTCACGTCAGAACCCGAAAATCCTTGGGCGAGATGATGCGGAAGTT
>CAXTXZ010000470.1:0-2168 GCA_964248015.1 uncultured Rhodopila sp.
CTCTGCGCCCTCTGCGTCGAAAGCGGCCGTTCGACCGGATGCCGCCCCTGAACGGGCGGCACGGCCTATGGGACAACAACCGTCCCGCAGCCGCAACCGCCTGCCTGAACCTCAGGTCAGTTCAGGCGATCGCTGTGGGGCGGTCCGGACCGCCGTTGCAAGGGGCAGATTGATGCATCAAGGTTGGGGATCAAGCCTGCCAGAACCGCGCCGGGACCGTCCCCATGACCGAAACCGCTTCATTGCTGCCGAACGCGACGCGCGACCTCGCCAGGTTCGCCGCGCGTCTTCGCTACGACGACATCCCGTCCCCGGTCGTCGCCCATGCGAAGCTCTGCATCCTCGACGGACTGGGCGTGGCCCTGTTCGGCGCCGGCCTGCCGTGGACCGCCCATGTGCGCGCGGTGGCAATGGCCGAGGGCGCGACGCCGGTCGCGTCTTTCTGGGGCACGGCAAGCGCCGGATCGGTCGCGCAGGCGGCGCTGGTCAATGGCACGGCGGGCCATGCGTTCGAGATGGACGACATCCACAAGGAATCGATTGTCCATCCGAACTCTTTGGCCTGTCCCGTTGCCTTCGCCATCGCCGGGACTGATCAAGCCATCACCGGTCGCGACGTGCTGACGGCGATCGTCGCGGGCTACGAGGTCGGCACGCGGGTCGGCAACGCGGCGACCATGGCCTTGTTCCTGCGCGGCTTCCATCCGCAAGGGACATCGGGCGTGTTCGTCGCGGCGGCCACGGCGGGCCGCATGCTCCGGCTTTCAGATGAGCGGATGCACCACGCGCTCGGCATCGCCGGCTCCATGGGGGCCGGGCTGATGGCGGCGCAGGAAGGCGCCATGGTGAAGCGCCTGCACGCCGGGCGCGCGGCGCAGGCGGGCGTGCAGGCGGCGCAGCTTGCGCAGCGCGGCTTCACCGGCATCGCCGACGTGCTGGAGGCAGGCTACGGCGGCTTCCTGAGTTCATTGTCAGGCCGTCCCAACCCCACCAGGCTGACAGCGGGCCTGAACACGGTCTGGGAGACGACACAGGTTGGCTTCAAGCTGTATCCAAGCGTGACCAGCATCCATGCCGCGCTGGATGCGCTGGACAGCGTGATGACGGAACACGGCTTGCAGGCCGATGATATCCAGCAGGTGGAAGTCGGTTGCAGCCACATGACGTATGTCCACACCGCCTGGCCTTACAAGCCCGCTGGCGTGACGGCGGCGCAAATGAACCTGTTTTACGGCTTGGCCTTGATCGCGCTGTACCGGGACGCCTCGGTGCGGCAATACGCCGAGGACAAGCTGCAAGACCCCGCGATCCTGGCGTTCATTCCTCGCGTTTCGGCCTACGAGGACGCAGGCCTGGAAGCGATGGGCGCGCCGTTTCGCCACGCCGCCCGCTTGCGCGTGACGATGCGCGACGGCCGCGTCCTCCAGCAGGAGCGCCTGGCCCGTCGCGGCAGCCCGGATGATCCGGTCGATGCGGCGGCGATCGAGCGCAAGTTCAACGACAACGTGCGCGGGCTGCTGTCGGCCCAGGACGCGGCCCTTCTGCGTAATGCGGTCATGGACCTGGACGAACTCGACAACGTGGACGACATCCTCCGTCTGCTCAGCAATCCAGCGTCGTCTCGATCTCCCACTGGCTGAGATGCCTCGTGTAGTCGTTCCACTGCGCCATTTTCAGTTTGAGGTAAGCCGGGACGAATGCCCCCAGCGCCTCATTCAGCACGGTTGAGGTCTCCAGAGCGCGCAGCGCGTCGAGCAAGTTCAACGGCAGTTTCCGCGCCCTGACCGTATGCGCCTCGGCGTACATGTTCAGGTCCAGCCTCGGCCCGGCGTCGCGCCCGTGCGCGATGCCATCCAGTCCGGCCGCCAGGATCGCCGCCTGCATCAGGTAGGGGTTGACCGCCCCATCCGCGAGGCGAAGCTCGAACCGGCCGCCCGCCGGGATGCGGATCATGTGGGTGCGGTTGTTGCCGGTGTGCGTCGCGGTGTTCGGCGACCAGGTGGCGCCCGAGGCCGTCACCGGCGCGTTGATCCGCTTGTAGGAATTGACGGTCGGATTCAGGATGGCGGTCAGCGCGGCGGCGGAATGCAAGACCCCGCCCATGAAGCGGTAGCCCAGCGCCGACAGGCCCAGTTCCCCCGCCGGGTCGTCGAACAGGTTGGTTTCGC
>CAXTXZ010000470.1:2268-3724 GCA_964248015.1 uncultured Rhodopila sp.
TGGTCGTAGCACGGCTTCGCCTGCCGGTCGGCCGGATCGCTGATCGCGCTGCCGTCGGGCGTGATCAGGAAGAACTCGCACTCAACGCCGGTTTTCATCTCCAGGCCTTGGGAAGCGGCTTGCTCAACAAGCTTTTTCAACAGGTTGCGGGGAGCCTGCTCAACCAGCTTGCCCTCCATGCGCAGGTCGGCCGCGACCCATCCGACCTCCGGCTTCCACGGAAGCTGGATCAGGCTGGCGCTGTCCGGCACGGCGAACAGGTCCGGATCGGCCGGCGACATATCCAGCCATGTGGCGAAACCGCCAAAGCCGGCGCCGCTTTTCACCATGCCGGGAATGGCGGAGGCCGGAACCAGCTTGGCGCGTTGGCCGCCAAAAAGGTCGGTGAACGATATCAGGAAATACCGGATGCCGCGTGTTTGGGCCTCCGCCGCCAGATCAAGTGCCATGGTGCTCCCGCCGCTCTGAACCGGAGGAAGCTTAGACGGCGAAGCGCGGTTTGGCGAAATCTCGGTCGTGGCCAGCCCTGGCCGCAAGGTTGCGCCCGCGGCTCAGCCTCTTATTGTCGCCCTGTTCGCTTGCAGGAGCCGCTCATGTCCGAAACCACGCTGACCCTCACGCTCGCGGACTACGCGCGCGTCATGCCGCTGGCCACCGGCGCGGTCGCCCCCGAGGGCGTGAAGCTGAACGTGATCACGGGCCACGAGGCCTCCTGGCCCGAACGGGCGGAACTGCTGCGCAGGGCCGTGACCGATCCCGCCGTCGATGCCGGCGAAGGCTCGATGGGCATCCACCTGGCGCGCATCGACCGGGGCGACCGCAGCTTCATCGCGCTGCCTGCCTTCGTGCTGCGCAACTTCACCGCGCGCGACCTGTATGTGCTGAAGGACGGTCCCGTGCGAACTCCCCAGGATCTCGCCGGCAGGCGTCTCGGCATGTACAGCTGGAGCGCGAGCGGTTCGATCTGGTACCGCCACTTCCTCCGCTGGTGCGGCCTCGACCTCAACACGATCGAATGGTGGATCGGCGAGGTCGATGTGCCCCAGATCACCACCTTCAGCGGCGCCCTGCCGCCGCGGGCGCGCGCCGCGCCCGCCGGGCGTTCCCTGTCGGAAATGCTGGTCGCCAATGAGATCGACGCCCTGTACAGCCCGCCGCGCCCGTTCAAGTACCATCCGACACAAGGCCCGATCGTGCGGCTGGTGCGCGACATCCGCGCCACCGAGCAGCGCTACTTCCGGGAAACCGGCGTCTATCCGCCGCAGCACCTCGTCATCATGCGCCGCGACGTCTGGCAGCGCGACCCCAGCCTCGCTCGGCGGCTCACGGACGCCTTCATACGCAACAACGAAGTCTTCGAGGCGTCGCAGCGCGGCTTCCCCTACGCCACGCCCTGGAACGACCTGGAAAACGAGGAAACCGAGGCGCTGATGGGCCGCAACTACCACGCCGACGG
>CAXTXZ010000471.1:0-3722 GCA_964248015.1 uncultured Rhodopila sp.
CCAGCAGCACGCGCCCGTCCACGTCAACCAGCGCGCAGGCGGCGACCAGCAGCAGGGGCTTGCTGTTCGGCGCGGCAAGGTCGGCAACCGGCGCCTCGATGCGGCCAAAGATGTCGTCGCGGGTCGCCTCGAACACCGCATCCTGGGACTGGCTGCTCGTCCTGGCCTTCCGCGCGCCGCTCTCGGCCTGCCGGAACCCGATCCGCCGCAACACCGCGGCCGAGGCGTCGTTGCCGGGCGCGACGTCGGCTGTGATCAGGTCCAGCGGCAGGTTGGCGAAGGCCCAGCTTGTCATGCGCCCGGCCGCCTCGGTCGCCACGCCGTGCCGCCAGTACGCCCGCCCGACCCAGTAGCCCAGCCGCCCGGCCCGCGCCGCCCGGTCCAGCCGCAGGCCAACCACCCCCCCCAGGATCTCCTGCTTCCCCTCCTGCCCGGTGATCGCCAGATGAAACGCCGACCCGGCCGCCAGTTCCCTCACCGTCGAGCCGATCCACTCGTCCGCCAGCGACCGAGGATACGGATAGGGTATTTCCGCCAGCGTGCGGGTCACCTCCCAATCGTTGACCAGCCGGTGCAGCGCCTCGGCGTCACCCGGACGCAGCGGGCGCAAGGTCAGCCGCTCCGTCTTCAGCGGCGCGAAGGCCGCGTCGTCCGGCTTGCGGTTGGCCTTTCGCGGCCGTTTGGGCTTGGCGGCGGCACTGGGAATGGGAGGCAACCTCTGCTGCTTGCGCAATCGCCAAACTGGCGCAGACACGGCGGACGACGCAAGGGCGGGGCAGCGCCATGGACATCCCCCGCCAACCCATGAACCATGCCGCCAGGAGGAACCCACGCATGCAACTCGGCATCCACCTGCCCCACATCGGCCGCAAGGCCAGCCCCGCCAGCATCCGCCGTGCCGCCATCGAGGCCGAGGCGCTCGGCTTTCACGACGTCTGGGTCAGCGAGCACATCATCGTCCCCAAGGACGGCGGCTACCCGCCCTCGCCGAACTTCTGGGACCCTGTGCTGACCCTAACCTGGGCCGCCGCCGTCACCAGCAAGGTCCGGCTCGGCACCTCCGTCCTGGTGCTGCCGCTGCGCCACCCGCTGCCGTTGGCCAAGGAACTGGCCACCCTGCAGAACCTGTCAAACGGACGCCTGATCCTGGGCGCGGGCGTCGGCTGGCTCGAAGCCGAGTTCGACGCCCTCGGCGTGCCCTTCAGGGAACGCGGCCGGCGCATGGACGAGGGCATCGCCATGATGCGCGCCGTTTGGACGCAGGACCCGGTCACTTTTGAAAGCAAGTGGATACCCGCGACGATTAATGCCATGCGGTCCCAGCCCCAGCCCGTCGCCCCCATCCCGATCTGGATCGGCGGCTCGTCTGACGCCGCCATCCGCCGCGCCCTGCGGCTGGACGGCTGGCACGGCACACGCGTGCAGCCCGCCCAGGCGGCGGACTGGGTCAAGCGCCTGCGGGCCGGGCGGCCCGGCGACGACTTCACCATTTCGGTCCGCGTCAGTTGCAACGCCAACACCGTCGCCGGCATGGCCGACGTCTTGAAGGCGTACGCCGACGCCGGCATCCAGCACGTCATGGCCGCGCCCGAGGACCGCGACATCGACACTTACCTGGCCACCGCCGCCGCCTTCCATCGCGCCGGGCAGGGCCTGTAGCGGCCTTTCCAAAAACGTGATGCGGGGGATTGTATCGGCGCGGTTTCGATTCAGCTTCGCTCGCCCACATGAGCCGTGATAAGGAGCCTGTTCATGGACCTGATCCGGCGATCTGCCCAGCGGGACTTGCGGGTCGATTTCTTCCGTGGCCTCGCGCTGTGGTGGATCTACACGGATCACATTCCCGGCGACGTGCTGGCCAACGCCAGCCTGCGCAACTTCGCCATGTGCGACGCCACCGAGGTCTTCGTGCTGCTGGCGGGCTACGGCGCCGGCCTGTCCTATGGCGCGCGCCTGCGGACGCAGGGCTTCATCTCCAGCGCCGCCGACGTGTTGCGGCGCGCCTGGACCCTGTATGTCGCGCACATCTTCCTGTTCGTGCTGTTCTCGGCCCAGGTCACCTACTCGGCCACGGCGCTGAACCGCCTCACCTACCTGGAGGAAACCCGGCTCGACGTGCTGGGCGACGATCCTTACCGCAGCCTGCTGGAGGCTGTGTTCCTCCGCTTCCAGCCCAGCCTGCTGAACATCCTGCCGCTCTACGTGGTGCTCCTGGTGTTCTTCGCCGCCACCATCTGGCTGCTGCGCTGGCCCAGGGCGCTGTTCGGCCTGTCCTTCGCGATCTACCTCCTTGTCCGCGTCACCAGCCTGAACCTCGTCGGCTGGACCGGGGAGGGCTGGTTCTTCGACCCGTTCGCCTGGCAGTTCCTGTTCATCATCGGCGTCCTGCTCGCCTGCGCGCCGCCGGGCATGCCGCCGCGCCCAAGGCTGTTCGACGCCCTCGCCGTCGTGACGGTCGTCCTGGGGGTGATCGTGACCTGCGTGATCGAGCCGCGCCCGCGCATCCTGGATTGGGTTTCCGCCTCGGCGCTCCGCTCCCTGGTTTTCGAGGACAAGACCGGGCTGTACCCGTTCCGCCTCCTCTCGATCCTGGCCCTGACCTGGCTGTGCGTGCGCGCCATACGCTTCGACCAGCCCTGGCTGCGGTCGCGCTGGGCCGCGCCGCTGGTGCTGGTCGGGCAGAACTCCCTGCCGGTGTTCTGCTCCGGCATCGTGCTGGGCTTCTTCGCGCGGTTGGGCCTGGAATACGACGACGCGGCCTGGATGCAGGCGCTCATCAACCTGTCCGGCGCCCTGGGCATGCTCGGCCTGGGCGCCCTGGCCGCGTGGTACCGCACAAAGGGACGGCCCAAGTCGCCGCGCGGCCTCGCCGGCGCCGTGGCGCCTCGCTTGCCCGCGGATGCGCAGCCTGATACCGGTTGATGCCATGCAATGGCGAACGAGCGCGACCTTTCTGCTCTGCCTGGCCCTGGCGGCGCCCGCCTGGGCCGAGCCGGTCCCGCCGCTTTCCTGCGATCAGCCGGCTGAGTTCACCACGCCCTCCGTGCCGCTGGCCGCCGTCGCGGCCGCGCTGGCGAAAAAGGCCCCGGTCGAGATCCTGGCGCTCGGCTCCGGCTCCACCGTGGGGGAGGGCGGCGGCTCCGGCGGCCCTGTCTTCACGTTCAAGACCCCGGCGGCCTCGTTCCCCTACCGGATGCTGGAGGCGCTTCAGCAACTGCGCCCGGCCTCGCTGTTCCACCTGACGGTGCTGGGCGGGCGCAACATGACAGCCGAGGCCATGCTGTCGGTCATGCGGCAGGAGCTTGCGTCGCGTCATTTCGACCTGATCCTGTGGCAGACCGGAACGGTGGAGGCCGTGCGCGGCATGCGGCCGGACACGCTGGGCGGCATCTTGCAGGAGGGCGTGGCGGCGGCGACCGAGGCCCATGCGGACCTGGTGCTGATCGATCCCCAGTTCAGCCGCTTCCTGCGCGCCAACACGGATCTCGCGCCCTATGAGGCGGTGCTGGAGCAGGCGGCCGGCGCGCCGGACGCGACGCTGTTCCGCCGCTTCGACCTGACGCAGCTTTGGGTCGGCAACGGGCAGGTGGACCTGGAGCGGGCCGAGCGCGACCAGCGCGACAAGACCGTCACGTCCCTGAATGCCTGCCTGGGACAGGCGCTGGCCCGCTATGTCTTGACCGGCGCCGGCGCGCATTGATCTTCCCATGCCGGCGCGTACC
>CAXTXZ010000472.1:0-3708 GCA_964248015.1 uncultured Rhodopila sp.
TGGTCGCCGACGCGCATCAGGGGGTTCAGCGCGGTCATCGGCTCCTGGAAGATCATGCCGATGCGTGCGCCACGGATGGCGCGCATGCCCTCCGGTGTCTGGTGCGCGAGGTCGGTTCCCTCCAGCATGATGCGGCCGGCGTCCAGCTTCAGGGCGGGCGGCAGCAGGCCCATGATGGCGGCGGCGGACACCGACTTGCCGGAGCCGCTTTCGCCGACGATGCAGAGGATCTCGCCCGCGTCGAGGGTGAACGACACGTCCTGCACGGCGTGCGTGCGGTCGCCGGATTTGGGCAGGGCGACGCTCAGGCCTTCGACCGAGAGCAGGCTCATCGGCGGTTGCTCACGCGCGGGTTGAGCGCGTCGTTGAGGCCTTCCCCGACGAGGTTCAGGGCCAGGACGGTCAGGAAGATGGCAATGCCGGGGAAGACGCTCATCCACCAGGCGATGCGGATGACGCTGCGGCCGGAGCCGATCATGAAGCCCCAGGACATCAGGTTGGGATCGCCGAGGCCGAGGAAGGACAAGGCGGCCTCCAGCAGGACGGCGCTGGCGACCATCAGGCTGGCCAGGACGATGATCGGCGACAGCGCGTTGGGCAGGATCTCGCGGAAGACGATGGTCAGGCGGGAGAAGCCCAGGACCTCGGCGGCCTGGACGAACTCGCGCTGGCGCAGCGAGAGGAACTCGGCGCGGACGACACGGGTGACGGGGGGCCAGGAGACGATGGCGATGGCGGCGACGATGGAGACGATGTTGGGCTTGAAGATGGCGACGAGGACGACGGCGAGGATGAAGCTCGGGATGGTCTGGAAGAACTCGGTGAAGCGCATCAGCAGGTCGTCGAGCCAGCCGCCGGCGTAACCGGCCACAGCTCCCAGGGTGACGCCGATCGCCAGGGCGACGACAGTGGAGACGCCGCCGACAAGCAGGGACACACGCGCGCCATAGGCGATGCCGGCGGCGACGTCTCGGCCTAGGGAGTCGGAGCCCAGGAGCATGTCCATCTCGCCTGGGGGCATGAAGGGGGCGGTCTGCATGTCCCAGGGGGAGAACGGGAAGAGGACGCCGGCGACGCCCGCGGTCAGGAACACGAGCAGCAGGATGACGGCGCCGATGACAGCGCCCTTGTTGCGGCAGAAGGCTTTGAGGAATGGCTTCATGGCTGCGGTTTCATTGCGTATTTAAGATGGCGCGTCATCCGGCCTCCACTCGCGGATCGACTGCCAAGTAGAAAAGGTCGGTCAGCAGGTTGAAGGCGATGACCAGCACGGACGTGATGAAGAACACGCCCAGAAGCAGCGAGTAGTCGCGCGCCAGCAGCGCATCGAATGCCAGCCGTCCGATGCCGGGCCAGGCGAAGACCGTTTCCACCAGGATCGAGCCGCCGACGAGCTGGCCGGCCTGGATGCCGGCAAAGGTGATGATTGGCAGCAGCGCGTTGCGCAGCACGTGGCGCCAGAGGATGCGCCTCTCGCCCGCGCCCTTGGCCCGCGCGGTCTTGACGAAGTCTTGGTCGGCGACCTCCAGCATCGAGGCGCGGGTCAGGCGCGTGTAGACGGCCATGTAGAACAGCCCAAGGGTCAGCGCCGGCAGCACGAGGTAATGCGCGGTGTCCCAAGCCGCCGCCAGGCCCTGGTAGTGCGCGTCCACCGTGTTCATGCCGAAGCTGGGCAGCCAGTCGAGCCACACGCTGAACACCAGCACTAGCATCAGGCCGACCCAGAAGATCGGCGTGGCGTAGAAGGTCAGCGCCATCACCGTGACGACGGAATCCGCCACGGTGCCGACACGGCGCGCCGCCAGCACGCCCATCAGGATGCCGGAGACGATGGCGAAGGCGAAGGCGGTCAGGGTCAGCAGCAGCGTGGCGGGCAGGCGCTCCAGGATCAGCGCGCTGACCGGGCGCTGCTGGCGGTGGGAAAAGCCGAGGTCGCCCCGCGCCACGTTCGACACATAGATCCAGAGTTGCTCCGGCAACGGCTTGTCGAGACCGAACTGGTGGCGAAGTTGCTCGACGAACTGTTGGTCGGCCATGCCGGATTCGCCGGCGATGACGCTGGCGGGATCACCGGGCGCGGCGTGGATCAGCAGGAAGTTGACGACGATGATGGCGAAGATGACGACGACCGCCTTGGCCAGCCGCTGCGCCAGGAAGCGGATCAGGCGGCCGGCGTTCATCGGCTCGCCAGCCGGCGCGCGAGGCGGGAAGCCGGGTTAGGCAAAGTAGACGTCGTCGAAGCTGGATTGCGGACCCGTGGCGTACTGCGTGATGTTTTGCAGGCGCTTGTCGTAGATGGTCGGGAACGCCAGTTCCAGCAGCCAGATTTGCGGCGCCTCTTCCGCCAGCAGGTGCTGGACGGCGGAGAACGCCTTCTGCCGGACGGCGGGATCGCCGTTGGTGCGGGCCTCGGTGAACAGGGCGTCAACCTTGGGATTGGCGTAGCCGCCGGTGTTGGTGAAGGTCACCTTCTTGATGTTGGTCGAGACGTAGCTGCGCTCGACGCCGAGCGTGGGATCGCCGAACTGGTAGAGGAAGTTCAGGGTGGTTTCGTAGTCCCATGCGCCGACGCGTGACGACCATGCGCCGGCATCGACGGATTCCAGGATTAGCTCGATGCCGACCTGCTTGAACGAGGCGCGCAGGTATTCCGACAGGCGCAGCCAGATGTCGCCGTAGGGCAGCGCGAGATGCTTCAGGCTGAAGCGGATGCCCTGGGCGTTCGGCTTCAGGCCGGCCTCGTCCAGCAAGGCGATCGCCTTCTTGGTGTCATGGGGTTGCAGCTTCGTGGTCGGATCGTAGTAGCGTGTGGTGCTCGACACCGGGCTGGTCGCTGGCTTGCCGAGGCCGAACCACAGCTTCTGCACGATGAAGTCGCGGTCGATGGCGTGGCTGATCGCTTGGCGGACGCGGATGTCGTCCAGCGGCTTGACCCGGTGGTTCAGCTCGATCCAGGCCAGCGGCGAGAAGTACTCCCAGCCGGCCGTGGTGACGGTCAGGTTCGGCTTGGCGCGGAAACGCGGGACGTCGAACGGCTCAATGTCGCTGGACTGGGTGAGTTGCACCTTGCCGGTTTCCAGCGCGAGCGCTCGGCTTTGGCTGTCCGGCACGATGCGGTAGATGATTTCGTCCAGGTAAGGCTCTTCCGGCTTCCAGTACTTGTCGTTGCGGACGAGGCGGATGAAGTTGCCGCGCTGCCATTCCTCGAACTTGAACGGGCCGGTGCCGATCGGGTGCTGGTTGGCCGGGTTGGCGCGGTAGTCGGTGCCGTCATAGATATGCTTGGCCACGATCGGGCAGGCCGAGACCTCGAACATCAGCAGGAACGGCTGGAACGGCTGGCTGAGGGTCAGCGTCACGGTCATCGGATCCGGCGCGGCTGCCTCAGTGATCATGGCGAAGATGGGACGGGCGCGCGGGCCAAGCTCGGTGTTGAACTTCATGATCGAGAAGATCACGTCGTCCGCAGTGAACGGCGTGCCATCGTGGAAGGTGACGCCGGATTGCAGGTGGAACGTGTAGGTCTTGCGGTCTTCCGACAGGTCCCAGCTTTTCGCCAGGCAGGGCCGTGGCTCCAGCTTCGGGGAGAACAGCAGCAGGCCCTGGAAGATCTTCGATGCCGCGATGATGGTCGGGCCTTGGTTGTTGACGCCGAGGACCAGCACGGGTGGCTCAGGCGTCAGGACCGTGTTCAGCGTGCCGCCTTTC
>CAXTXZ010000473.1:0-1328 GCA_964248015.1 uncultured Rhodopila sp.
TCGAGCGCGAGAAGCACACCACGATCAAGCCGATCTGGGACCTGTGGCGCAGCGTGACGCAGGACTTCTTCGCCACCGCCTCCTTCGCGGTGGTCGCGACCGACACCTATGCCCGCGGGCTGCGACGCTTCCTGGAGGACGAGATGGGCGTGCCCTGCGCCTTCGCCGTGTCGCGCTGCGCCGGGGTCAAGCCCGACAACGCGGCCGTGCGCCAGATGCTGCGCGGCAAGGCCCCGCTGGTCATGTTCGGCTCCTACAACGAGCGCATGTACATCGCCGAGGCCGGCAACCGCACGATGTACGTCCCCGCGTCGTTCCCCGGCGCGATCATCCGCCGGGCCACCGGCACGCCGTTCATGGGGTATGCCGGCGCGACCTACGTCATCCAGGAATACTGCAACGCCCTGTTCGACGCCCTGTTCAACATCCTGCCGCTCGGCACGGACATGGACAAGGTCGAGCCAACGCCGACCAACCTGCCGGCAAGCTGCCCATGGGACGAGGACGCCCAGGCGGCGTTCGACGACCACCTGGAGACCGAGCCGTTCCTGGTCCGCATCTCCGCCGCCAAGCGCCTGCGTGACCAAATCGAGCATGGGGTGCGCCGCGCCGGCGAGGATCGCGTGACGCTCGGCCATGTCACGCACGCCCTGCCGGAAAGGCAGCCGGCATGATTTCAGTCCGTTTTCGCGAAGAACACCAATGAAACCAAGTGTGTTTCACGTGAAACGTTCAAGATTCCACCGGGTTCCCCGGATGGGGTGGGCGCCGTGGCCCGGTTTTCACGGCAATCCCAGTCGCGCGGGACGGGCGCGACAAAGGCCTCTGGGCCGATTCGGAGAGTAACCTCATGGCTATCGCACCAGGACCCTCGGTGACAGGGTTGACGGAGACCGAGGCAAAGGAGTTCCACGGGATCTTCATCACCAGCTTCATCGTCTTCACCGTTATCGCCATCGTCGCGCACTTCCTTGCCTGGCAGTGGCGCCCGTGGCTGCCCGGCCCCAACGGCTACACCACGTCGTGGCTGTATGATGCCGGCGGGCACATCGCCCACACGATCTCCCAACTCGTCTAGGAGGAAACGAACATGTGGCGCATCTGGCTGTTATTCGACCCCCGGCGCGTTCTCGTCGCGCTGGCCATCTTCCTGTTCGTTCTGGCCCTGCTGATCCACTTCATCCTGCTCAGCACCGACCGCTTCAACTGGCTGGAAGGCGCGCATCGCAGCGGCACCGCGGCGCAGATGGCGCCCTTGCCAAATTCTGCGAAGTAACGACCGCCTGCCGGAAACGGCGGACGAGGCCACGCCAGGCGCTGGCCTCGTC
>CAXTXZ010000473.1:1338-3705 GCA_964248015.1 uncultured Rhodopila sp.
TGTGGGGGCCGTGGCCCAACGCTGAATGGTATCTCCCGCCTGCCGCAACGGGGGGACTTGGCCACGCCTGGGGGGGGTGTGGCCCGCCGCTTTCCAACCACGACAACGGCCTGACGTCTGACCAGAGAACTGGCGACTGGAGAACCTGGCGATGGCGATGCTTAGCTATGAACCGAAATACCGCACCCGCGGAGGCACCCTGATCGGCGGCGACCTGTTCGATTTCTGGGTCGGGCCGTTCTTTGTCGGTTTCTTCGGGGTGACGACGGCGTTTTTCTCGATCCTGGGAACCGCGTTGATCATCTGGGGCGCCGCCCTGGGACCGACCTGGAACGTTTGGAGGATCAATATCGCGCCCCCTGACCTTAGTTACGGGCTGGCGTTCGCGCCGCTGCGTGACGGCGGGCTTTGGCAGTTGATCACCATCTGCGCGATCGGGGCGTTCTGCTCATGGGCGCTGCGCCAGGTGGAAATCGCCCGCAAGCTGGGCATGGGCTACCACGTGCCCTTCGTCTTCAGCTTCGCGATCCTGGCCTATGTGACGCTTGTCGTCTTCCGCCCGCTGCTGATGGGCGCCTGGGGCTACGGTTTCCCCTATGGCATCCTGAGCCACCTCGATTGGGTGTCGAACACCGGCTACCAGTACCTGCACTTCCATTACAACCCGGCGCACATGATCGCCGTGAGCTTCTTCTTCACCAACGCGCTCGCCCTGGGCTTGCACGGCTCCCTGGTCCTGTCCGCCGCCAATCCGCCGAAAGGCGAGCGGGTCAAGGGCGCGGAACAGGAGAACGCTTACTTCCGCGACACGATCGGCTATTCGATCGGCACGCTGGGCATCCATCGGCTGGGCCTGTTCCTGGCTGTCTCGGCATCGTTCTGGAGCGCGGTCTGCATCATCATCAGCGGCCCGTTCTGGAGCCGCGGCTGGCCGGAGTGGTGGGGCTGGTGGCTCAACCTGCCGATCTGGGCACATTAATCAGGCGTAACGGTCCATTGGCTGGGAGGCCATCATGCCAGAGTACCAAAACATCTTCACGCGGGTCCAGGTGCGCGGCCCGATCCACATGGGCAACGCGCTGCCGCGCGGCAGTTGGGCGCGCAGCGGCAAGCCGGGGTTCTCCTACCTGATCGGCCTGTTCGGCGACGCGCAGATCGGGCCGATCTACCTCGGGTTCCTTGGGACGGCGTCGCTGATCTGCGGCTTCATCGCCTTCGAGATCATCGGCCTGAACATGTGGGCCTCGGTGAACTGGGACCCGATCCAGTTCATCCGCCAACTGCCCTGGCTGGCGCTGGAGCCGCCGCCGCCGGCCTACGGGCTGAAGATCCTGCCGCCCCTTGCCGAAGGCGGCTGGTGGCTCCTGGCCGGGTTCTTCCTGACCGCCTCCATCCTGTTGTGGTGGGCCCGGATGTACCGCAGGGCGCTGGCCCTCGGCCTTGGCACCCATGTCGCCTGGGCCTTCGCCTCGGCGATCTGGCTTTACCTGGTGCTGGGATTCATCCGCCCGATCCTGATGGGCAGTTGGTCGGAGGCCGTGCCCTTCGGCATCTTCCCGCACCTTGACTGGACCGCCGCCTTCTCCATCCGCTACGGCAACCTGTTCTACAACCCGTTCCACATGCTCTCGATCGTCTTCCTGTATGGCTCGGCCGTGCTGTTCGGCATGCACGCCGGCACCATCCTGGCGGTCAGCCGCTACGGCGGCGAGCGCGAGGTGGAGCAGATCACCGATCGCGGCACCGCGGCGGAGCGCGCCGGGTTGTTCTGGCGCTGGACGATGGGCTTCAACGCCAGCTACGAATCCATCCATCGCTGGCTCTGGTGGTTCTCCGTGCTGACCACGCTGACCGGCGGCATCGGCATCCTGCTGACCGGCACCGTCGTGGACAACTGGTACCTGTGGGGCGTCAAGCATGGCATTGCGCCGAACTATCCCAATGTGTGGGGCACGGTCATCGATCCGTCCACGCTGCCGGCGGGAGCGCAACAATGAGCTCGACACTACGCAACACGTTCGTGGCCGGCGGCGCGGTGGCGCTGGCCGTCCTCGGGGTCATACTGTTTGAAACCGAGCGTCCGCCGATGGAAAGCGTCCAGCGCGGCTTCCGGGGCGTGGGGATGGACACGGTCTACAATCCCCGGTTCCTGCAAACCGCGCGCAACGCGAACGTCGTGCCGGCGTCGCTGCCGCGGCTGCCCGACACCGGCGCCCGGGCCGGCGCGGTCTACAAGAACGTCCAGGTGCTGCAGAACGAAAGCGTCGGCAACTTCACCCGGCTGATGGCCTCCATCACCACTTGGGTGTCGCCGCAGCAGGGCTGCGCCTACTGCCACAACGTCAACAACATGGCGGAGGACACAGT
>CAXTXZ010000474.1:0-3702 GCA_964248015.1 uncultured Rhodopila sp.
GACAACATCGACAGCCATGGCGAGATTGACCGCGCTTACGCCGACACCAAGAACACTCGTGCGGTCCAACATCGATTGGTCCCAAGGCAGCAAAACAATCAAGGACAACTTTATCCTCGATCATTTGCACTTTAACGGCGTGGCGCAAGCGTGGATGATTGCACTTTAACGTGGCCAGATGGATGCATGGCGGTGGCCACAGGTGAGGCGGCTTTATCCACGTCGCGCGGTCGCGGGTAAGCGCAACGCAAGGCGGAGCTTTAATGACCTGTCCCAACGCCGTTTTACTATTGCCGCCGCCGAGAGAAGGAGTGCCACGTTGATCCCATTGCCGTTGAGCGAGGCAGAGCTGACGGCATGACAGCTATCCGGCAGCGGTGACTGGGCCTGCACAAGCATCTCGCCGTGCTGTTCCAGCCCGGTATTGTCCACAAAGGCCTGCCAACGGTAGGCGCTGCGATCCGCATGCCAGTGCGGCATGTTCGCATCTTTGACGTAATAAACATTGTGATCGAACTTGTTTGATGAAGGCGCCTGCCGATAGATGAAAATGCCATCCTGGGCCGAATCATCCCAATGGGTGATGCGGTTGTCATGGATGTTGTTATCGCTTGCCTGATAAGGGCCGTTCGGGCCAGGGTCGCGGACATCATTGATGATGTCGATGCCTCCTGCTCCGGCTGCGCCATTGCTGCCAGGTGAATTGGCCGGCCTGACCAGGATGGTGTTGCCCGAAACGTCAACGCCGCTGCTGTTCGATAGGTAAATGCCCGCGCCACCATTGCATGTAATGGTATTATTCTGGATGGACGCAGCGCCAAACGAGATCTCATACATAATGCCGTTGCCGGTGTTGTTGCTGACCACGTTGTTGGTGTAGATGAAGTCCCGGTCGTCGATGTCGCTCCAGAGTCCTTGGCCGTTATTGTCGTGCACGTTGTTTCCGGAAATCACGACGCGGGACGAACCTGCCAGCTTCAGTCCCCCTGCTTCCCATGCGGTGTTGTAGCCAGCATAATTATTACCGGCTATCTCTGCTCCCAGCACCTGCGTGTCGTTGGCTTCCCATCCGTTGATGCCGATCTGGCCGTTGTGGTTGAAATGGCCGCCCTGCACGGTTGTTCCAGAGGCAATATTGAGCCCGGCGCCGTGGTTCTGGGTGGACGTGACATTGACCACGCGCCAGTTGCGAATGCCATGGATCGGCGCCACCTGTGCGTCCGTCGCGTATTTCTCGACCGTCAGGTCACGTATCACGACGCCGGTCGCCTTGTTGCTGGCCGGCACCAGACTTTGGCTGACGCTGTATTCCACCAGGTGGCCAGTCGGGTCGGTGGCAATGACGGCGGCATTGCTCTTGGGATCGAAATACCATGTGCCTGCTGTCACCTGTGACAACTGGCCAACGCGGCGGTACAAGGTGTTGTCGATGAACAGGTCATTCAGGTTGGATGCCAGAGGATTGCTTCCCGCGACCACCCTGCCCTTCAAAGGCGCTGGCAGGTTGGGATGCGTCCAATACGGACCCGATGCAGTCCATGCGGTAAGCGGGATGGCGCCGCTCAGGACCGTGCCGCCGGCGGGGTCGCCGATGAACTGGTCATTGCGCTTGGGCTGAAAATGCTGGCCACGGTAGAGTCCCGCGGCCAACTGAAACGATGTTCCGGGTGGGTTGATGTCTATCGCGGCTTGAATGTTGGAATCCGGTTGCAGGTTCACGCTGCGACTTCGAATTTCTTCAGGTGATTATTCACGGCCTGTATGATGATACTGCTATCAATATTCTGCATGCACACGGTACTCCGGTGGATGCACTTGTCAAAGCACGGCCGACACGGCATGACAGCTTCGCGGATGACTTGGTGGTTGTTCCCGAACGGGCCGAACCATCCTGGCTCGGTTGGCCCGAACACCGTCACGACCTCGCATCCCGCGGCCGACGCCATGTGCATGACGCCGCTGTCCGTGCCAAGGAAAACATCGCAGCTTGAAAGTATCGTTTTGAGGCTCGACAGGTCACCGCGCCAGTGGACGTGCGGCAACGGGCCATTCCAAGGCGTCCTGGCGCTTCCCGGGTCCTCGATAAAGACGACCAAGCCGGGCTTGGTGCTCAGCCCGCGCAGGACATTGTCGAAATGATCGTCGGGCCATCGGCGAATGGGGTGCCCCGCGCCCGTATGGACGGCCAGGACGCCACCGCCCGCGTAGCCGTGCTCTGCCAGCCAATCACGAGCTGGCGCCCTCGAACGGAAGAACGCCTGGGTTTCCTCCGCCGCCGCGGTTAGCACACGGCCTATCTCCGCCGCCACCTCTGCCCGGTGCAGGGAGTCGTGGGTGGTCCGACTCATCCCAAGATCATGGGTGATCCAGTGGCGTCCCCCGGCGGAGCGGAAGCCATACGTCGCGCGCGCGCGCAGCAGCCGCGTCTGCAGTATCTCCCTGGCATCAAAGCGGGCGCTGATCAGCCAGTCGAAGCTTTCCTTCCGTAGCCGGACGATCTGGGACAGATATGATTTTATCTGCCCGAGTGTTGGCCGGTATTTTCGGCTGTACCCTGTCCAGGGCGGCACGAGGGTATGCGTTCGGTCACAGCAATCCTCCTCCGCGAAGAGGTCGCCCAGCCAGGGCTTTCCGATCAGCTCCAGCGACGCGCCGGGAAACGCCGCGCGAAGGCTTCGCAGCAGCGGCAGCAGCAGCACGGCGTCGCCTACGCCCCATTGGCAAAAGACGCCAATCCGAACCGGTTCCCTGACAGCCTTGCACCGAATTCGAGGGCTAACCGAGGAAACCGCCGTCAACAACGCCCCAACGCGCGCCTGCGTCTTCAGCCCTTTAAGGTAGTTCGCCGCGAGGGGAGCAGAGCCATGCCAGCTATTCGACATCGGTGTCCCGGCTTCGTCGGCAGAGGATCAAAATTGCCATCTGAACGAAGCCTTGTGAGCCACGAAATCCGTTCGGTTAATTGCGTTTCCAGCATAGATGGCATAGCCGATCGGCTTCTTCTGGAAGTACGCGCCGTTGAGCAGCTTCGCCCCATAACCCAGCGTGCGCCACGCAGGCGTGAAGCGCCGAACCCACCATGGCGCGTTCTGCCGGAGTCTCCTGATCTCAGCCGGGATCGTTGTCACATGCGCGCTGCGATTGTGCCCGGTTATGGTGAAAGTCGCCATGTAGCGGGACACGTGCTCGACGCGGCAACCGGCACGGAGCAACCGCAGAATGAACTCCGCATCGCCGATATCCTTGTAGCTGTCATCGTAGAGATGATTGTCTTCGATCACGCGCCGCCGCAGGAACATTGCCGCTGTATAGACATGAAGCACGGAGGACAGGATCACGGGCGGGATTGGCCGGTAGCCCTTCCTGTAGGCAATCAAACGGCCGTCGGGCCGGACGGTCAGCACATTCCCGAACAGAACATCAACCTCGGGATGCCGGAGAAAGTACTGAGCCACAAATTCAAGGTTCCCAGCAAATACTGTTCATCGCAATTCAAATGCGATATGACATTGCTTTTTGCTGCATGGAAACCTTTGTTGACAGCATCATACATTCCGTTATCTGGCCGTGCTTGGCCGATCAGTTCTGGATGGTTCTGAAGCCATGCCACAGTACCGTCGGTCGAGCCTCCATCCATGACAAGCAGACCGTGCGAAAACTCGCTTCGGCGGCGATGCTGAAGAACCCGGCCGCCAGAACTGT